>NZ_NFIF01000036.1:0-16204 GCF_002161645.1 Blautia sp. An46
TTGTTAATAAATGCTTCAACCTCTGCTCTCTCAGGCATTACCCGCAGGGCACCTTTTTTGGTGGTCACGATAGAAGAAGCTCCATTGGCAAACCGGAGCATTTCCTGAAGATTTTCCTCTGTCAGCCCCTGGATCCCATGCTCCAGCACATAGTTCAGGGCACAGGCGCCGAAAGTATCTCCCGCTCCTGTGGTTTCTATGGTTTTTTCCTGGATAAAAGGTGCCTGGAACACTTCCTTTCCCTCATGGAAAGCCATGCTCCCTTCCTTTCCCATAGTCACATTCATCAGCTTCAGGTTCGGATATTTTTCCAGCAGTATATGGGCGCCTTCTTTAATATCTTTTGTACCGGTCATAAATTCCAGCTCTTCTTCAGAAATTTTCAGAAGATCACACTGAGATAATCCATAGCTGATCTGCTCCTTTGCTTCTTCCATGGTCTTCCAAAGAGGAGGACGGAGATTAGGGTCAAAAGAGATGAGAAGCCCTGCCTTCTTGGCAACGTCAATGGCTTTTCTGGTGGCCTTTCTTACTCCCTCGTGGGTCATAGACAAAGTTCCATAGTGGAAGGCTCTGGCAGAGGCGATATACTCCTCATCGATCTGATCTTCATTTAACATCATATCGGCTCCAGGGTTTCTGTAGAAAGCGAAATCCCGGTCTCCGTCTTCAAAAGTATGAACAAAGGCCAGGGTAGTATGTACCTCCGGATCCTCATACAGATGGCTGGTATCAATATTCTGTTCTTCCAGAGCTGCTCTTAAAGAAACACCGAACTGATCTTTTCCCACAACTCCCAGGAAGGAAGTTTTCTTTCCCAATTTATTCAGCATTGCAAGAACATTACAGGGCGCTCCTCCGGGATTGGCCTCAAAGATCGGATTGCCCTGACCGCTGACGCCGTTTTCTGTAAAATCGATCAGCAGTTCCCCAAGTGCGATAACATCAAATTTTTTACTCATAATCTTAGCTCCTTGATTGATTTATTCCTGCGGGCAGCCAGCCAAGCGTACATACCTGCATGTCCATTTGGCGACTGCCGCAAAGGTCTTTGACTGCCATAAATTATAGTTTTTTTTTCCTGTTTTCGCAAGCTTTATCGGAAATCTTCCTTTATTATAGCAATTATTTCTCAGATTTTTTCATATTATACTGGCAGACGGAAACTTCTGCTTCTCCTCTGGCTTCAAAAGCGATCCCCTCTGCTTCCAGCCCTGTGTAGATCAAAGAGGACATTGCCTTTTCACCGTCATTAACAAAAATCTCCACAGAATATTTATCTACCAGGATCCGCAGTTTAAGTTTTCCTTCTTTTTCCTCTACTGTCATTTCCCTGGTATGTATCCTGTCTCTCCTGTCTCCGCAGTATCTTCTGTCAAAAGTAAGGATGCCTTCTCTTCTGTCATAGATAACAGCGGTATAATGCTTTTCATCCATTGCCAGATAAATTTTGAACTTGTCATAATCTTCCCCCTGAATCTCCACAGTAAGGTCCATCTGACGTCCCCGGATTCCTTCCAATGACTGTTTTTCCCGGATTTTTACACCTTCATGCTGTATCTTTCCAGTACGGTACTGTTCCAGCTCCCGGACAGGATTCTGATAAAGTCTTCCTTCTTTTACCTGAAGTTCTCTGGGCATAGTCATCATGCCGCCCCATGCTAAATGCTCAGGAGAAAGGTGGTTGTCCCAGGACTGGAACCAGGCGATCATAACTCTTCTCCCATCTGGAGTAAGGGTAGTCTGCGGAGCATAAAAGTCCAAGCCATAATCAATTGCATGGATTTGCTCCCGATGGAGGATAAAATCCTCTCTGCTGCAGTTTCCTATGATGCAGAGAGTTCCGTTCCCACTGTGAAATTCCAAGCCTTCTGCCTCCATATCCTGAGGGGAAGTCAGCAGGACAGCCTTGTCATCAAGAAAGAAAAAGTCCGGACATTCCCACATTTTTCCATATTGATTTTCACATTTATCCAGGATACTTACCAAGCTCCAGTTCCGCAGATCCTTGGATGAATATACCGGTATCTGACCGCTGCCGTCTTTGCTCCTGCTTCCTATAACAGCATAGAAGGTATCTCCATCCTGCCAGATCTTAGGATCCCGGAAATCTTCCAGACTGCTTCCCTCAGGAAGCCCATCAGGATAGATTACCGGATTGTCTTCTGTTTTCCGATAGTCCACTCCGTCTCCTATAGCCAGACACTGGGTCTGCCGGATCTGCTTTCCATCTTCTGTCTCTTTTTCCTCTACACCTGTATACAACAATACATGCTGTCCTTTATACTCCAGGGCGCTTCCGGAAAAGCAGCCTGCGTGATCATAGTCTTTATCCGGTGCCAGAGCTGCCGGCATATTTTTCCAATTTACTAAATCCTTAGATACACTGTGTCCCCAATGCATAGGTCCCCAGGCTTTTGCATAAGGATAGTATTGATAAAAAAGATGGTATTCTCCTTTATATACGGAAAATCCGTTGGGGTCATTGATCCACCCGATAGGTGCGCATACATGGAAAGAAGGTTTCTGCCGGTTTACTTCTTCTGTTATATTTTTTTGTTCATATTCTCTTGCCTTTTTTAAAGCTTCGCTGACTTCTATTCTGCTTTCCATACTCATATTCTGCTTTTCCTCCTATATTGCCCTATATTCTTTTCAGGACTGAGTATCCTGCGTGGCTGCTGTATTTTCCTGGGTCAGAGACTCCTGGTACTGGTCAAAATACTTCTGTTTGATGGCCAGATAGTCTGACAGGCCATAGTCTTCCATCTTTTCCAGATAGCTGTCCCATTCTTCTTCAATACCGCCGTTCAGTATCCAGTCGGCCTTTTTCTGTTCTGCGTATTTTTTAATATCTGTATCATACTGTGATACTTTATTCGTATCATCAATACTCATAAATACATTTGGATATACATACTGGCTGTGCATATCATCCAGATAAGTTGCATGCATGTTATCAAGACGCCATTTGGCATCATCCGGCTGGGTTACATACACATCATAATAGTCGTTCAGTACTGCCAGAGGACCGTTTACAGACTGGGATTCCCGGACTTCTACCGGAGAGTTGTCCCCCAGATCTTCATGTTTTAACATTTCCCCGCCTTCAGCATTTGTACTCATTTCAAAGATGTTTGGCTTGCCTTCTTCACCGTAGGTTCCCCAGTTATTCTGCACAGACTGGAGCGGCGCATACATCTGATCGATCCAGGCTGCTGCCAAAGCTGTATCCCTGCAGCTGGTCGTCAGTACACACCGGCCTCTTTCAAAACCGCTGGTCTCGCTGTTGTTCTGTCTGGTAATGTTTACCAGTCCATCAGGACCTGCCAGAGCCGGGAGCATTACATAATCATCATAGTTATCGATGTTTGCGATATCCCAGGTAAAGCAAAGGCCATATCTGTGATTTTTACCTTTTGCCACATAGGTAGACCATTCCTGGGTAAAGGCTTCAGGGTCAACAAGATCTTCTTCCACCAGTTTGTGAAGCCATTCAATTCCCTCTTTATAACCTTCCTGAACGGTTGTATAGATAACTTCGCCTTCATCTGTCACTGCAAAATGATCTGCGGTATCTCCATATCCTTCTCCAAAGCCGTTGATCAGGATAGCCGGATCCTGGTCGCCGTTATTGATGATAAAGGACATGGGGATCACATCGCCTTCTACTCCACATTCTTCCTGGATCTTGTCTGCATTGTCTCTGAAAGCGATGAGTACCTGCTCCAGTTCATCTACAGTAGTAGGCACGTCCAGTCCCAGACAATCCAGCCACTTCTTGTTGATATACGGGATATCGCCGATAGCCTGGATGGCCTCCTTTCCCTCGCCCAGCTGTTCGATCCAGGGGAAGGAATAAATATGGCCGTCAGGAGCGGTACACATGGTCCGGTATTCCGGATACTTTTCAAAAACCGCCTGAAGATTCGGCATATACTTGTCTATGAGATTTTCCAGAGGAATGATGATCCCCTGTTTTGCATACCGGAGCAAGTCATAATCACTCATGCCGGCATTAAAAAGTCCGTCAGGAAGATTTCCAAACTGAGCCAGTGCCAGGTTCTTTTTGTCTGCAAACTGGTCTGCTACAAAACAGGTCCAGTCTATATGTACATTCGTCTGTTCCTCCAGCCGTTTAAAGATCATTCTCTCATTTGGGTCCTGGGTGCTGGTAGCCGGCGCACTGGTGATAAAAGAAAGTTCTGCCTGTTCTTTAAGTGGAAAGGTCACTTCGCTGACCGGTGTGTCCGGATCCACATCGGCAGCCTGATGACCGCCGCCTCCGCAGCCCGCCAGAGAAAGTACAGAGACTGCGGAAATACATAATGCCGCTAGTTTTCTTATTTTTTTATTCATCATTTCATATCCCTCCATCAACCTTTTACAGAACCAACCATAATGCCGCTGTCGAAATACTTCTGGAAGAAGGGATACATAACCAGCAGCGGAAGGCTGGATACTACAATAGTAGCATATTTCAAAAGTTCTGCAACCTTTGCCATTTCTGCGGTACTCTGGATATCCGCGATCATACCAGGCTGCGGTGTATTCTGCACCAGGATAGAACGAAGCACCAGCTGAAGAGGCTGAAGATTAGCATCATTTAAGTAAATCATTGCGTCAAAGTAACTGTTCCACATTCCTACAAAGGAATACAGGGCCAGTACGGCGATGATCGGTTTGCATACCGGCATCAATATTTTAAAGAAATGCTGGACCTCATTGGCGCCGTCGATAGCGGAAGCCTCTCTCAACTCTTTTGGTGTAGACTGATAATAAGTCCGGGCCAGGATCAGGTTCCATACGTTTACCGCTCCCGGAAGGAGAATGGCCCATATGGTGTTTACCATATGCAGCTGATTGATCAGGATAAAGGTAGGGATCATACCACCGTTAAAGAACATGGTGATAACAAAGATCACATTAAAGAATCCTCTTCCTACGAATTCCTTCTTTGACATGGGATAAGCAGCCAGCAGAGTAATAAATACAGAGATTAAAGTAAATGCCGCTGAGTAAAAAAGAGAATTGGCAAAGCCTCTCCAGATCATGTCATTTTCCAGCACACGTCGGTAAGCATCTATGGTCCAGTCTTTGAAGTTAAAGCTGATCCCCTGGTTATTCAGTACATTGGGATCCATAAAGGAAGCAATGACTACATATACAAGAGGAATCGCGATCGCCAGAACAAACAATCCCAGCAAAGTATAACCTATCCCCAGGATTACCTTATCTGAGGTTCCCAGTTTAATCTTAATACGGTTTTCCATTTTCATCCCTCCTACAGTCCTTCGCCTTCATTGAGCTTGGACACAACAAAGTTTACAACGATCAACAGGATCACATTGATCACTGAATTAAAGAGTCCCACTGCGGTAGAATATCCGTAATCTCCGTTTAACAGACCGATACGATATACATAGGTAGAAAGAATCTCAGAAGCAGGAAGGTTCATATCTGTCTGCAGTGCATAGGCCTTTTCAAATCCGATACTCATAATGTTTCCGGCCTGAAGGATAAACTGGATCACGATGATGTTTTTGATTGCCGGCAGTTCCACATACCAGATCTGCTGAAGGATATTAGCGCCGTCTACAATGGCCGCCTCTTCCAGATCCTTGCTGGCATTGGATAAAGCTGCGGTATACATGATCGAGGACCATCCTGCCGCCTGCCAGATACCGCTGGCGATATAAATAGTTCTGAAAGCGGAGGGCATGGTCATCCAGTTGGTATCGATCCCCAGCACCTGATTGATAGGTCCCACCGGCGAGAGGAACATCCTCACCATACCACAAAGTACGATAACAGAAATAAAATTCGGCGCGTAGATTAAAAGCTGGATTTTCTTCTGTATCCCTTTTCTCCGGATCCTGTTCAGCAGAAGCGCCAGGATAATGGGTATGGGGAATCCCCATAAAAGACCGTATACGCTTAACTTCAGGGTATTCATCAGATAACTCATAAAGTCCGGGGAAGATAAAAATCTCCGGAAGTATTCCAGGCCCACCCAGGGGCTTCCGATAACGCCGTCGATAACATTGTAGTCCTCAAATGCGATCAATACTCCGCCCATAGGGAAGTATTTGAAAATAATTGTGAGCAGCAGCGCGGGTAACAAAAAAATCAGGTATAACTGCCAGTTTTTCTTTACATACTTCAGTTTTCCTGACATCTTTTCGCCAAATGTCTGCTGCGGCTTTCTATAAGTCTGTGCCTTCATAAAAAGCTCTCCTTTCTTTTCCTGCTCCTTTGTTTTTTGTAATATGAAACGTTTCATTTTTTGTGATTTAACTATAGTCTTTCTCTCTTTTTAAGTCAATACTTTCCCGATAATTTTTAGATATTCAGTACATATTTACAGTTTTTATACTTGTTTTTTGTCTATTTTTTATTTTGTAACGTTTCATATAATAGCGTATACTAAAATCAGCTTATTATAATACATTTATTATAGAAAAGGAGGAGATGAATCTTGACCCCTTCTCACACACCTACTATGAAAGATGTCGCCGCCCGGGCCGGCGTGTCCCTGGGAACGGTTTCTAAAGTGATCAATCACATAACCGTAGGAGAAAAAAACAGAGAAAAAGTAGAAAAGGCCATTAAAGAACTGGGATATGAAGTAAATACTTACGCCAGAGGGCTGAAGACCCAGGAGACAAAACTGATCACCCTGATCGTCCCGGATACCATGAACCCGTTTTTTGCCGCCTTTACTCAATATGTAGAAAAAGCCCTTTATGAGCATGGCTATAAATTGATCCTCTGCTGTGCCAACGGCATACCGGAAAAAGAAATCGGCTATCTGAATCTGGCCTCTCAAAGTAAAACGGACGGGATCATCGCTCTGACTTATACCGACGTAAGCAGCGCCATACCTGCCAGGATCCCTCTGGTCTCCTTTGACCGCTACTTTGAAAACCATGATGTGCCCATGATCGCCTCCGATAACTTCCAGGGCGGCTATGCCGGCACAAAGAAGCTGCTGGAACTGGGCTGTCATCACCCGGTATTTATTCGTTTTCGCTCGAAATTTCCAGGTGAAGCAGATAAAAGAATGGAGGGATATCTCAGCGCCTGCCAGGAACTGGGGATCCAGCCCGATTATCTGGATCAGATAGATGCCATAGAGGAAAGAAGGGCCCTGGAGAACTTCATTCAGGAACATACCGACTCCCATGGCACCTTAACCTTTGACGGTGTCTTTGCAAATACGGACCGTCATGCATATCTGGTCATGAAGATCTTAAAGGAACGGGGATTCCGGATTCCGGAAGACGTGCAGATTCTGGGCTTTGACGGAATACGTAAATACGGCATTGACGAAAGCTCCCTTTTCGTCTCCTCCATGTGTCAGCCTATAGAGGAACTGGCCAGGCTTTGTGTGGAGACACTGCTGAAGAAAAGACAGGGAACGGTAGTTCCTACTCTTTCTCTTCTTCCTGTCACTTATGGTTATGGAGGTACCACCCGGAGAGAATCTTAAAGATCTGTTCCTGACTTTTCAAGAACCGGAAGCTGAAAAATTTCAGTTTCCGGTTCTTTTTATGCAAAAATTAAGAATTTCTTTCGGATTCCATGGAAGAATCTTTAATGTATCCATGTTTAAATAGCTACAATTAGAAACTTACTAAGAGGGGGACTATACTTTGTATCTGATCCAATATCTGCCTTATGCCATTACACTTATTTTTATACTGCTGCCGGCAGTGCTTCTGGGCTTTCAGCAGAGAAGCCTGAATTTTTACGGGCTTTCCGGCTCTTTTCTGATCCTGCTCATCGTCTTCGGCTCCAGGCCCCTGCAGCTTTTTTATCTTCTTGGTTCCTTTCTCTGGTCCATACTGCTGATTAAAACCGCTATATTGTGGAGGGAAAAGCAGTTTTTCAGCACCTGGGGCTTTCCCCTCTTTCTTCTGCTCTCCCTTTTTCCCATGATCCTGAAAAATTTTGTTCTTATCCAGGGAAAACATCTTCCCCTATATGCAGCAACGGCCTGTTTTTCCCTGAAGACCATCCAGGTCCTTGCACATATATATAAAGGCCGGATACAGGAATATCCTGCAGGGGAATGTGCCGGATATCTTCTTTTCTTTCCCAGTCTTTTCCTGGGGCCTTTAAACAGCAGCAGACAGTTTCACCAAACCTGGGTCCATATACCATCTGTCCCAGCATACCGCCGCCTTCTTGTCAGAGGGCTGAAAGAACTTTTCTGGGGGATCCTTTATCTTCTTTTTATCGCCCTTATTCTTTCGCTGCCCCTTCAAAGCCTGGAATCCCGGATACAGGAATCCCCTGTGTTCTGTCAGATTCTCCTCTATGCCTGTTTTTACGGAGCCCGTCTTTTTTTCTATCTGGCTGGTTTTTCAAGAATCGCTGCCGGGTGCTCCTGTCTTCTGGGCACAGAATTAAAGACCAACTTTCAGAAACCCTTTCTCAGCGTCACTATCCGGCAGTTCTGGGACAGATGGCAGATCACTTTTACTGACTGGCTGAAGGAATTTATCTTCTGTCCCCTTTTGAAAAGGTTCAAAAAAAGCAGGCAGTTTTCCTGCCCGCTTCTGCAAAAATGTCTGGGATATCTTCTGACTATGGGTGTATTAGGCGTATTCTACGGAATCACCCCTTCCAGCCTGCTTTTTGCCCTTTACCATGGAGTTGTGCTCTGCCTGTGGGAAGTCTGGGAGACGAAGAGCCACCTTCATGAGAAATGGAAACATCAGCCTGTATACACTTTTTTTACCTGGATCTTTACTATGCTCCTGCTTTTATTCGGGTTCTTTATTCTGTCCGGAATGTTCCTGAAAATCTTATTTCTATGAGGGTTTATCACTATACATCCATTGAAACAAGTCTCTCCCTGCCTCTTTCAGGCCATTGAGCACACCATCAAAGGTCCCTGCCTTGTAGAAATTCAGGACAATGGCCCCTACAGGCACAGCCAGGATCATTCCGATAACGCCGCCGATCCGGTATCCGATATACATAAAGATCAAAGTGACCAGAGGGTTCATGCCGATGGAATCTCCTACCAGCTTTGGCTCTATGATACGGCGCACCAGCTGGGTAGTCAGATATAGGATCACCAGCCCCAGAGCATAACGGATATCTCCTGACACCAGCTTAAACACTGCCCATGGAATCAGAACTGTTCCTGTTCCCAGGAAAGGAAGCATATCCAGAAAAGCTACCAGGATAGCCACCAGAATAGCAAATCTTACTCTCAGTATAAGCATTCCTATGAAAAGGATCACTCCGATAACGGCCATGATCTTAAACTGTGCCTTAAAATATCCTCCAAATACAGCTTTAAAGCTTTCTGCCATCATCCGCCATTTTTCCTGGATGATCTGAGGGGTATGGGCCCGTCCGAATTCCAGGATCCTGTCTCTGTCCGCAATAAAGAAATAGGCAGATAAAATACTGAAAATAATGGATATGAGTATGCTTGGGATATTTCGGGCAAAGGAGCCGGCCTTATCTACCGTCAGCTGGCTGAGTCTTCCAACAGCCTGTCCGGTAATATCTCCTATATCCTGCTGCACTTCTTTCAGGCTTTCCTGTATATTCTCCGGAAGTTCGCTGATGATACTCCCCAGGTTCCTTCCTGCGCTCTGAAAGTCTTCCCTGAAATCGGCATACATTTCCGGCGCCTGGTCCAAAAAGGCTCTGGTCTCTTGCCCTATCCTTACTCCCAGGAAATAGATCGCCGCTATCACCAGAGCAAGAACCCCAATAATGATCAGCATGGAAGTATGCTTTCTAGCCACTTTCAGCCGCCGCTCCAGGATCCTGACAAGGGGATTGGCAATCATAGCGATGATCCAGCCGATAACAAAAGGCAGGAAAAACTGCAGGAAACGTATACCCAGAAAAATTCCCAGGACGATACCTGTCAGCGTTATAAAAAATACCAGTATACTTTTCACATATTTTTTTAATTTCATGAAGCCTGTGGTTCTCTCCCTTTTCTGTCGATTTAAAAAGAGGCCGCTGTCGTTCAGACATAGCCTCCCTCTTTCCGACTTTTTCTAAGTATACCACAAATTAGAGAGTCAGGCGAACATTTATGTTCATTTGACTGCCTTTCTGCTCTTTTGCAGCAGTATACCGGACGGTCGGATTCTTCTGTTTTTATAGTTCGTTCAGGAAGTCAAAAGGGGTCTCATCATGAAGGAAATGCATCAGCATGTAAGAACACATGATGGCAATATTTTCTTCTTTTAAAATTCTCCTGACTTCCTCTCTGTCTGCCAGAACGACTTCAATCTCTTCGGTATCTTCCTGAAATTCTCTGGATATCCTGCCCTCCGCCTTTCCAAACACAATGGCGCAGGACTCATCGGTAAGGCCGATGGTAGTAAAAGCAGGCTTCTCATAGGCGGGATCCACTTCAATGGGAATAAAGGTAAGCCCTGTCTCCTCTTTCATCTCACGGATCCCGGCTTCTTTAAAATTTTCCTCCGGCTCTACCAGACCTGCCGGAAATTCATAAATATAGTCATCAATACTGTATCGATACTGGCGCACCAGCACTACCCGGTCCTGCTTCTCCCCATAAAGGCTGTAAATGATCACTCCGTCAGGGGTATTTTTTCTTGTTCTGAGCTTCAGCTCTTCCTGATTTTTTGCCCTGGAAGCCACATAATATTTCCCTTTTTTCCCGGTCTTGGATTCTCTGTCCAGTTCATAGAGATTTACAAAGGGATTCTGGGTTTTCTGGGTAATGCCGTTGATCTTTGCCATCCTTATTCTCCTTTTAACAGTACCCGCAGTCTCTTATAGAGAAGCAGGGTAATAAATGAAATCACGATACCTTTTAACAGATTAAAAGGTACCATACAAAGTATAACAAATGAGACCATATTGTCAATGGCCGGATGGATTGCTGTTCCCATGGCAATAAAGCTGTCCATGGGAATCCCCATAAGAGTGCTGTATAACGGGAACATAATAAAAGCATTGGTCAGACAGCCCATAGCCGCCATCAGCAAAGTACCTGCTGCCATTCCTTTCAATGCATTGACTCTTGTCTTTTTCTTTCTGTAAAACAGGCCTGCCGGAACTACAAAGGCACAGCCGATAATAAAGTTAGACAGTTCTCCCACTCCCATAGTGGTGGTTCCATGGATCACCAGATTCAGCAGGTTCTTAAGGAGTTCGATAAGCACACCTGCTAAAGGTCCCATTGCAAAAGTTCCCACCAGCACCGGAATCTCAGAGAAATCCATTTTGATAAAAGGCGGTGCGATAAAAGGGATCGGAAATTCAAAAAACATCAGGACTAAGGCAATTGCTCCAAGCATGCCGATCTGCACGGTAGTCCTCAGTTTTGACCGGTTCTGTGTCCTTATTTTTCTGTTTACTGCTGCTTCATTGTTCATTTTCATTATCTCCTTTACATAATTTTCATAAAAGGAAATTCTTCTTCATATGGCCTGCTGATCGGATAGGAAATAGCCCTTCCCTATCCGCTGGGATACTGCGGACAGCTTCAGACAAAGCCCGCCGCTTGTCGGACGTATCGCATAAAAAGAGGACGCCCCTATTCGGGGTATCCTCCATGAAAGCCACAATGAAATATTATCATTTCTTCTCTCATCCAGACTATACTGTCGGTACCGGAATCTCACCGGTTCAGCCGTAAAATACGGGTCGCGGACTGTTACCGCCGGTAGGGAATCGCACCCTGCCCCGAAGAATTTCTTTTTATTCTGTAGTATATTATATGCCTTTATATATCCTATTTCAAGAGATTTTTCATATAAATCGCAGATTCAACTTTTCACCAATTTCATCCCGGAGGGATACTATAATGTATATAAAGTTTTTCCATCACAAGGAGTCTCCCATGAATCATTATTATCCTTTTGTAAACACGCCCCTCCCCTACGATTATGATGCCCTTGAACCCTTTATCGATGAAAAAACCATGTTTCTCCACCATAACCGACATCTCCAGACCTATATTGACAATCTGAATTCCTTAATGAAAGAAAATCCCCCTTATCAAAACTGGTCTCTGGAAAAAATCCTGTACTGCTGGTCCGGGCTTCCCTCTGATATCCGGGTTTCCTTTAAGAATAACAGCGGCGGCATTTACAACCATCGGTTCTTTTTTGAAGGAATGACGGATAAGGCCGGCCTTTTACCCAGCGTTTATTTCTCCAGGCTTATCAATAAAAATTTTGGCTGTTTTGAAAATTTCAAAAAATGTTTCAAAAAATCCGCCCTGTCAGTCTTTGGATCCGGTTATGTCTGGCTGGTACATTGCCGGGGGAAACTGATGATCACACAGACTGCAAATCAGGATACGCCTCTGGACCAAGGAGAATGTCCTCTTTTGAATCTTGATGTATGGGAACATGCTTATTATCTGAAACACTATAATGTTCGTGCCGCTTATATTGACGACTGGTTTCACGTGATCAACTGGGATATGGCAGAGCGGCGTCTGCAGAATCTGTTCTGACAGGTTTCCAAGGGCTTCTGGTATATTTTCTACTATGCTTCCCGACTGCATGGCTTTTGTTCTGCAAGGCAATCCAAAAGGCTTATAGTAATAAAAATACTGTATCCGGTCTCTATAGATCAGATACAGTATTTTTTAAAATAATTTTTCTATTGATAGTATTCTTTTATGAACTTCAGGCTGTCCAGATATTCCTGATCGCTTCCAAGATGTTCCAGGATTGCCGGCATATCAGGGTTCACGCTATCGATCAATTCTTTATACTTTTTCAGATTGATCCCGCCTTTTCCGCAGGCAGTTTCCTGAAGCTGCAGGGTAAACTCCTGACGCAGCAGTACATCTTTCAGATGGCAGCTCTTGATATATTTTCCCAGCTTTTCAAAGCATTCTTCCATAAATTCTTCATGATAGAAATACCTTTCAGGGGAAATAATCCAGTTAAACACATCCATATGTACTGCAAAATGTTTTCTGTCTACATCCTCTATAAGCTTTACATATTCATCTGGTCCCATAGGATACATCCAGGGCATTGGTTCTATAGTATAAAAAGTATTCTGAGGATCTGCTTCATCTATGATGTTCTGGATACTCCTTACCATATCCTTCCAGGTTTCTTTAGTCAGATTTTCTTTGTATGGTCCATCCCATCTAGCACCTTTTGAGCCGGAAACATTAACACAGCAACAGGCCCCCAACCTGTCTGCTAACCTAAGCTGCTCCCTGCACCTTATCCGTGCGTTTTCTCTTATCTCCGGATCCGGTGAGATCGGGTTACACCAGGCTCCCACTTCTGCAATCACAAGTCCCTGGTCTTTTGCTGCCTGTTCATAGGCTTGGATTACCTCTTTAGGAGCAGTGTAATCCACAGGAAAATTCACTGCCTGGCAACCGATTTTTTGCATATTTTCCGCCCATTTTTCCGGTGTTTTATGTTCCAGAGGACTGGATAGTCCAAGTTTCATATCATCTACCGCCTTTTCTTATTTGTCACTTTCCAGAAGTTCAATAATACATTTCAGATCCTTATACGCATTCATATAAACATATCTTCCAGACGCATCTCCATACTCGCCCTTCTGTTCTAAGGTCATACCAAATTCTTCACATCTCTTTACAGCCTCCGGCATTTTCATGCCCTGAATGTTAAAGGCCACATGATGGATTCCCTCTCCATGTTCATTAAGATAATTCCGCCAAGTGGAAGAAGCCTCATTTGGCTGGATAAGTTCTAACTGCAGCCCTGGTCCTACGTCGAAGAATGCCAGAAGGCTGTTGGCCTCCGGTGCCGGCGCTCCCATATACTCAGTCTGCATGATCTCATATTCGCCGCATATTTGGACATAGAATAGGCCGGATAATTATATCCCTTTGGGCTTAAATGCGCAGCTTCTGAAGTAATATCCATGATACAGGGACATACCGACCGATATAGCTGTTCTATAAAGTATTTACACACCAAAGCTGTTCCTACTACATTTACTTCCAAATTTCTTCTCAGCATATCAATATCCAGATCTCTGATACAGTCTCCCGGCATCTTCATTTTTTCAAAAAGCACGCCGGCATTATTAATCAGAAAATCTATATGTCCATATTTTTTCCGTACCTTATCTGCCGCCTCTTTCACTTCCTCTTCTTTTGTCACATCCATCTGCAGGATTTCCAAAAATTCCGGATAGTCTGTCTTCAAAGTCAGAAGTTCTGTCATCTGTTCTCCGTCAGTATTCCTGCATGCAGCGAGTATAGAATCTCCCTGTGCCAGCCCAAGCCGGACCAGTTCCAGTCCAAGCCCCCGGTTTGCACCTGTAATAAGTCCCAGCATAGTGTTTTCTCCTTTCTCAGGCAAGCCCTGTATTTATAAAAAGCGCCGGCTTTACCCCATTACCATTTCCTGATAATTTTCCTTTGGCGTCCTTTTCAGCGAAATTTCTTTGGTTTCTCCCAGACAGGAGATTTCATACTCTCCTGCAAATCCGGTAAATTCCAAATTTCCCCGGGGGTCTGTGACCAGACTCAGGGAAGTCATCCACTCCTCCTTGATCTTTTTCTTTAATTCCACATAGGCAGGTTTCTGGGAATTGTCCTTGCGGATCAGCCCGCAGGGAGCTCCCAGCCATTTATTATCGTCGTCGAAATCCCAGGTTGTGATCGCCTGGACATAGGGGGATTCAAAAAGCACCGTGTACATCTCCACCACTTCTCTGGCCTGGCGTTCTTCTCCCTCAGGGGTAGTAGGCCAGTAAGGAATCTGATAGTCATTGAGATCCTTGATTTCCGAAGGCATGAGATGTCCCGAGATCAGGGTGTTTTCTGTAAAGTGCAAAGGCAGTCCGAAGTGAGAGAATCTCTCCAGAACCTCCTGTATCTTCTCTATTCCCCAATACCCCTGATGTTGATGGGATTGGATACCGATAGTCGAAATAGGAACTCCCGCCTCAAGACAGCCCTCTATCAATATCTCATAAGCCTGGCTGGTATTAAAATCATTAATAACCAGCATTGCCCCCGGATTACTTTTTCTGGCTTCTTCAAAGACCCTTTTGACCAATTTGATCCTTCCCATGTCTTTGCATATCCTGGTGATCCCATTATCATATTTGTCAAATACCGGCATGATCACTACTTCATTTATTACGTCCCAAGCGTCAATCGTTCCCTTAAATGTGCTGACCTCCCGGCGGATCCGCATAAGCTGCCGCTCCAGGATTTCCTCATTGGTAAGTTCCAGAAGCCAGGGAGCCGTCTGGGTATGCCAGCAAAGAGGATGCCCTTTAATAGTGATCCCCCTCTTTTTCAAAAATTGTGCCGCTGCCATCAGGTTCTGCTGGTTTGGCCTGCCCTCTTCCGGCTCGTACTGCCCCCAGTAAAAGGGAAGTGTGGCAAAATTAAAAAGATCCAGCCACAATTTCATTCTCTCCTGCAGGATTTCCTTTCTTTCGCTGTCCAGATTTTCTTGGCATAGCTCCAGCGTATCAAAAGCGTTACAGCCAAAGAGAAATTCCTGTTTTTTCTGCCTGACCTCTACAGCTTTTCCTGCAAGAGGTCTTCCTTCCCTGTCCCGAAAATGCAGGACTGCTTTTCCTTTCCTGTGTGCAAATTTATCCATAATCTCCTCCCCGTACTTTTCAATTATGATTATTTCAGATAGGGTTTTTTGTTATTTTCAATATAGCATTTCTCTATATTTTCTTCTATTGGTTTTTTGCTCTTTCTCAATGTTTTTTTTGCGTACTTTTCCTCTTATATCCTCTGATTTTCTGTATTCATACAAAAAATTTCCTGTTATCAAAAGATTTCTCTGTATTTTTTCAGCAATTTTTGTTATATTACCTGACTTTCAGAGTTAGAAGGCAAAAAATGGTGTTAAGCCACAGATTAAAACCTGTGACTTAGCATCTTTTTTATTTGCGATTCTGTGAGAAAATAAGAGGTGAGGGGAAGTTCTGTCTTCTGTGCAAATTCCCGGATAAATGTTGAGTTCCTTGTCAGATTTATGTACTTTCTTTCAGAGACCCGGGCTGCACGGAACTGTTTAAAAAAGTTCAGGATGTCTTCAGAACAATACTGATCTCCTAAGACTTTAAACTGCAGCAGGCGGGTCAAAAGGACAGCAAGATAGCAGATCAGGAAATGGCCTGTGATGGTATCTTCCTTCTGGAGATACACGGGTCTTGCGTCCAACTGTGACTTCATGATCCGGAAGGATTCTTCGATCCGCCATAAGTT
>NZ_NFIF01000037.1:0-15684 GCF_002161645.1 Blautia sp. An46
TAGCTATTCAGTACAAGATACTATGACTGTTCATCACTTTTGGCTCTGTTTATATGAGGTAACAAGTTAGAAAAAGCCTGAAAAATCAACGATTTTAGGCTTGACATTATAGGAAGGAGTGACCACCCATGACGAAACCGAGAGAAAAAAAACGCGAGGAATTGCAAGCCGAGATTGAGGACGGGAAGAAGAAAATCCGGCAGCTTGAAAATCGGGAAAAGGTGTTGCGGCAAAAGTTATCCCAAGAGGAACGCCGGACGCGCAGCCACCGGCTGGTCGTCCGAGGCGCAGTCTTTGAGAGCATTGTGCCGGAAGCCAAGACCATGACCGATGAGGAAGCCGCCGCCTTTCTCCGGCTTGCCCTGACGAGCGAGGAAGCGCGGGCTTATCTGAAAAAACGCACCGAGGGCGGGAAAAGCGAATAATCCCTTTGGAACAAAGGGCGCACTTATACACCCTTGCGGGCGTGTGCGCTCTGCCGAGGGCGTATCTCCGCACAGGGAACTTTCCCCGCGCTCCGATATGGCGGCTTTGCCGCAACAAGGGGCTGCACCCCTTGCGCCGCTTACGCGGCTATCCCTGCACACCCACAAAAACAGTACACCCGCCGTTGGCGTCTGTACCATTTTTGCGGGTTTGGTTATCCTATCCGGGAGGTGATACCCATAGCCATTTACCATTGTAACATCGGCATTGTGAGCCGAGGAAAAGGCAAGTCAGCCGTTGCCGCAGCCGCCTATCGAAGCGGCGAGAAAATCACAAACGAGTGGGACGGAATGACCCATGACTACACCCGCAAGCGCGGCGTTGTCCATACGGAAATCCTACTGCCGCCCCATGCCCCGCCCTCTTTCTCTGACCGTTCAACCTTGTGGAACAGCGTGGAGCTTTACGAGAAAGCCGGGAACGCCCAGCTTGCCAGAGAGATTGACGCAGCACTCCCCATAGAATTATCCAGAGAGGAACAGATCCGGCTTGTCCGTGAATACTGTTCCTCTCAATTTGTTTCAAGAGGAATGTGCGTTGATTTTGCCATTCACGACACCGACAGCGGCAACCCCCATTGTCATATCATGCTTACCATGCGCCCCCTTGACGAGCGCGGCGCATGGGCGGCGAAGTCCAAAAAGGAATATGACCTTGACGAGAACGGCGAGCGCATACGCTTACCAAGCGGCAGATACAAGACACACAAAGTTGACCTCACAGGCTGGAACGACAAGGGCAACGCGCTTTTATGGCGCAAGGCATGGGCGGATATTTCAAACGCCTACCTTGAACGCGCCGGACACCCGGAGCGTATCGACTACCGCAGCAACGCCGAGCGCGGCATTGACGAGCTGCCCACCGTCCACATGGGCGTAGCGGCCTGTCAAATGGAGAAGAAAGGCATAGCCACCGAGAAAGGCGAGCTGAACCGGAATATCCGAAAGGCAAACCGCCTTATCCGGGAAATCCGGGCGCAGATTGGAAAGCTCAAAGAATGGATTGGCGAACTGTTCAAGGCGCGGGAAACCGCCCCGGAGCAGCCCCCGCAATCCCCCGGCCTTGCAAATCTGCTGATGAAGTATATGAGCGTTCAGAGGGAAAAGAGCCGGAAGTATTCGCAGTATTGGCAAAGGCAGCACGCAGCCGATGAACTGAAAACCGTTGCAAAGGCGGTCAATTTCCTTGCGGAGCGCGGCATTTCCACCCTTGCGGAGCTGGACGCTGCCCTTTCCTCTGTCAGCGACCAAGCCGACGCTATCCGGGAGGGCATGAAAACCGCCGAGAAGCGCATGAAAGAATTGCAAAAGCTGATTGAGTACGGGAGGAACTACACCGAGTACAAGCCCATTCACGACGAACTGAAAAAGCTGAAAAATGGCTGGACGAACAAGCGTGACAAGTACGAGGAAGCCCACCGCGCCGAGCTTACCCTATGGAACGCAGCGAGCCGCTATCTCCATGCAAATCTGCCGAAAGGGACAAAGCCCCCCTTGCCTATTTCTGAATGGGAAAAAGAGTACGCCACTCTCAGCGGACAGAGGACAGCGGAATATACCAAGCTGAAAGAAATCCGCGCCGAGGTTGCCGAGCTGCACAATATCCGCAAGTGCGTTGATATTGCACTGAAAGCCGACCAGCCGGAGCAGACCCGCGCCAAGCGGCACGACTTAGAACGATGAATGGAGTTGAGATTTTTGTACTACACCCAAGAACAGATAGACCGGGCGAATCAAGCCGACCTTGTTTCTTTCCTGCAATCACAGGGCGAGCAGCTTACCCGCGCCGGGAATGAATACCGCTGGAAACGGCACGACAGCTTGACCGTCCGGGGAAACAAATGGTACAGGCACAGCCAGAGCAAGGGCGGCGGCCCCGTTGATTTTGTTATAGAGTTTTTCGGCAAGAGCTTCACCGAAGCCGTGGAACTTCTCACAGGAGAAAAGGGAGCCGCACCGCCGCCGGACAGACCTTGCCCCGCGTCCCTTTCCGACTTCCGGCTACCACCCCCAAACAGCGACAACCGAACAGCGAGGAACTACCTCACAGCAGCCCGCCGCATTGATGAAGATGTGACGGGCTTTTTCTTTGCCCGCGGCGATATTTACGAGGACGCAGCCCACCACAACGCCGTATTTGTGGGGCGGGACGAGGACGGAATACCGCGCTACGCCCACAGCAAGGGAACGGCGGGAAACTTCCGGCTCGATGTGAAAGGCAGCGACAAAGCCTTTAATTTCTGTTACCGGGGCGAGGGCGACAGGCTTTTTGCCTTTGAAGCCCCCGTTGACCTGCTCTCTTTCCTCTGCCTGTTCAAAAAGGAATGGCAGAAGCAGAGCTATTTGTCATTGGGCGGCGTGGGAGAAAAAGCCCTATTGCGTTTCCTTTCTGACCGTCCGAACATCAAGACCGTTTACCTCTGCCTTGACAGCGACCAAGCCGGAAACGACGCTTGTAGCCGCCTTGCGGAGCTTGTGCCGGAGGGCTTGACCGTCCACCGCCTTGTGCCGCTGTTTAAGGACTGGAACGAGGTATTGCAGCACCGGGCAGAAATCACAGACGGGAAGTATATCCAGGAAGCAGTTTACGGCCTGAAAGAGCCGCCGCAGGAAGAAACCGTCGAGATTATCCGCATGAGCGAGGTTGACACACAGACCGTTGAATGGCTATGGGAGCCGTATATCCCTTTCGGGAAAGTAACCATTGTGCAAGGCAACCCCGGCGAGGGCAAGACCACCTTTGCCCTACGCCTTGCCGCTGCCTGCACCACCGGGGGAACGCTGCCGGGAATGAAGCCCCTGCCGCCATTCCAAGTGATTTACCAGACCGCCGAGGACGGGCTGGGCGATACCGTCAAGCCCCGCTTGATAGAAGCCGAAGCCGACCTTGACCGCGTGCTTGTGATTGATGAAGCCAAGCGGGAGCTTACCCTCTCCGACGAGCGCATAGAAAAGGCAATCACGCAGAACGGGGCGCGGTTGATTATCCTTGACCCAATACAGGCGTACATGGGCGAAAAGACCGACATGAACCGGGCAAACGAAGTGCGCCCCATGTTCCGCCGTCTTGCCGATGTTGCCGAGCGTACCGGGTGCGCCGTTATCCTTATCGGACACTTGAACAAAGCTGCCGGAGGGCAGAGCGCATACCGGGGCTTAGGTTCTATCGACTTCCGCGCCGCAGCAAGGAGCGTCCTGCTGATCGGGCGCGTGAAGCGGGAGCCGAATGTGCGTGTTATCGTCCATGACAAATCTTCCCTGGCGCCGGAGGGCAAGCCCGTTGCCTTTTGCCTTGACCCGGAAACAGGCTTTTCATGGATAGGCGAATACGACATAACCGCCGACGAGCTGCTATCCGGCGCGGGCGGGAACACCGCCACCAAGACCGAACAAGCCGAGAAGCTGATACTTGACCTGCTTGCAGACGGGAAAGAGCTTGCCAGCGAGGACATTGTAAAGGCCGCAGCCGAAGCCGGAATATCCGAGAGGACGGTACAGAACGCCAAGCGCAACATGGGCAGCATTTTGGGCGCAAGGCGTGTCGGCGGTCAATGGTATAACTTCATCAAGAAGAAGCAGCCGCCCGAACCCGCAAGCTGAAAGTGCAAAACGCAGACCCTTTGCACTTTGCACTTTCGCACTTTCACAAGAATTTGCGTCAATAACTCAAAAAAGCACTTGACAAAACGCTTCATGGGGCACCCATGAGGACATCGCACCCTACATCGACCCGGTGTTCCAGAACAATGTGATTCTGACTAAAACCGAGAGCCTGACCATGAACAGCCGCCCCAAGGACCCCAAGACCGCCAGAAACAAAAATGTGCTGGTGATCGGTGGCTCCGGTTCCGGCAAGACCCGCTTCTGGCTGAAACCGAACCTGATGCAGATGCACAGCTCCTATGTGGTGACAGACCCAAAAGGCACCATCCTGGTGGAGTGCGGCAAAATGCTTCAGCGCGGCACACCCAAGCTGGGCAAGGACGGCAAGCCCATGAAGGATAAGCACGGCAAGGACATCTATGAGCCTTATCGGATCAAAGTCCTCAATACCATCAACTTCAAGAAGTCCATGCACTATAATCCCTTTGCCTACATCCACTCCGAAAAGGACATCTTGAAACTGGTCACGACGCTGATCGCCAACACCAAGGGCGAGGGCAAGGCCGGGGACGATTTTTGGGTTAAGGCCGAGACGCTTTTGTACTGCGCCCTCATTGGGTATATCCACTACGAGGCCCCGGTGGAGGAACAGAATTTCTCCACCCTCATCGAGTTCATCAACGCGATGGAGGTCCGGGAGGATGACGAGGAGTTCAAGAACCCCGTGGACCTGATGTTTGACGCGCTGGAGGCAGAGAAGCCCAACCACTTCGCCGTCCGTCAGTACAAAAAGTACAAGCTGGCTGCGGGCAAAACCGCAAAATCCATCCTGATTTCCTGCGGTGCGCGCCTTGCCGTGTTCGACATCGCGGAGCTGCGGGAGGTCACGGCCTACGACGAGCTGGAGCTGGATACCCTGGGAGACCGGAAAACCGCCTTGTTCTTGATTATGAGCGACACGGACGATAGCTTTAACTTCCTGATCTCCATGTGCTACACCCAGCTGTTCAATCTGCTCTGCGAAAAAGCGGACGATGTGTACGGCGGGCGGCTGCCGGTCCATGTGCGGTGCCTCATTGACGAGGCCGCCAATATTGGACAGATCCCTCGGCTGGAAAAGCTGGTTGCCACCATCCGAAGCCGTGAGATTTCCGCCTGCCTGGTGCTGCAAGCACAGTCCCAGCTCAAAGCTATCTACAAGGACAACGCCGATACCATCATCGGCAACATGGATACCTCCATCTTCCTGGGCGGCAAAGAGCCGACAACCCTCAAGGAGCTGGCCGCCGTGCTGGGCAAGGAGACCATCGACACCTACAACACCGGCGAGAGCCGGGGCCGCGAGACATCCCATTCTCTTAACTACCAAAAGCTCGGCAAAGAGCTTATGAGCCAGGATGAACTGGCCGTCATGGACGGCGGCAAGTGTATCCTCCAGCTGCGCGGTGTGCGGCCTTTCCTCTCGGACAAGTACGACATCACCAAGCACCCCAATTACCCGTACACCGCCGACGCGGACCCCAAGAACGCCTTTGACATCGAGGCGTTCCTGTCCACCCGGCTCAAGCTCAAGCCCAACGAGGTCTACGATGTGTATGAAGTAGACGCAGAGGGCGTGTAAATCTGTTCCGCTGTGAAAGACCTGCTAATAAAAGTCAAGTAGAAATTTCAGATTTTTAGGGAGGCGAAAAAATGCAATACAAAATCAAGCCGCTGAGCATCTCAAAATTAAAACGGCGGCCAGCCAGATGGTATAGAGTGTAAAAATCAGTCGTGCTCCAGGGATTCCAAGTAGGCTTTCACAGAAGCGTAGTAGATGCGCAGGAACTTGTTGGCAGAGGCCATCATGTAGACACGATATGGCTTGCCTTCAGAGCGTTTCTTGTCCATGAACTGGTACACCGGCTCGTCTATTGGAGCACATTGCAGGATGACGCTCATCACCAGAAAGAGCGTCCTGCGCAGTGAGGCAGATCCTCGCTTGGAAATGCTACGGCTACGGACATCTATTTGACCGGATTGGTAGGGCGGGGCGTCAATACCCGCAAAGGCAACCAACGCTTTTTTGGAATGAAAACGGCGTACATCGCCAATTTCAGCCAGGAGTTGAGGGCCGAGGGTTGGGCCAACACCAAACATCCCCATCACTACAGGATACTCCGGCAGAGAAGCTGCCAGGGATTGCATCTCCTGTTTGAGAGCAGCTAACGCGGAAGAAGTTGTCTGGAGTTGAGAAATGGCCTGTTCTACCAAAAGTTTTGCCGTATCCGTTTTCGGTATGACACCGAAGTGTCTGCAAGCAGAGGCATAAATATCCAGCGCCTTATCCTCGCTGAAATTGTAGCCGTGCTTTCTGCACCACTTCTGGTATTGGGTAGTAAAGGCCTTCTCAGACCGGCCACAAACGCACTCGCAATGCCAAAAAGTAGCGACAAAGTCCACCCACTTCTCGCTGCCATCGGCGCGGGGCGGACTGGTAAACAAGCGATTTGCGTCTGGGAAGGTGGTGTCCAGCAGGGAGATCAGGTTATTCTTCAGCATGGTCTGAACTTTGGAATACTGTTGGTACTGCCGGTAGCAGATTTTCAGCATGAGTCGGGTATCCTCCTCCGGGATATATCTCGGCAATGTGAGCCAGTGGTCAAGACCGTAGTTGGCCAGCTTTACGGCATCCTTTTTGTCGGTTTTGGCCCGTCTTAAACTGTTGTTTCCGTAGTCATGCACCAGCATTGCATTGACTACCGAGACATAAAGGCCCGCGTCGTGGAGCAGCCAGGCCACCGGAGCATGGTAATTACCCGTGGATTCCATCACCACACGGGTCTCGCCGTCCAGGCTTTTGAGCAGTCCTGCCAGCTCGCTCAGTTCATTGGCGGTGTGACGTACTTCAAAGGGTGAAACCACTACCTCTCCGAAGGGCCGCATGACTGCAATCATGCTCTTACCCTTGGAAACATCGATGCCAACGCAGTTCATTCACATTCCTCCAATACAAAGAATCTGCAACCGGAATCCATCTTTTCTCGCTGCCGATTCAATCTATTGTGTGACACGAACTCTCCGACATCCGGTGGTTCAACCTGCTTAAATCGAACGCTGCAACGAGAGGATGGCTAACAGTCTTTCACACGGACATACAAGCCCAAGGAGTGATTGGTCAGCCAGTTGCTCCTCTCATTGTAGCTTAGGCACGAGATGGAGGGAAAGCCGGACTGGCTGTCCGGCTTTCCTGTCCAAATTTATTGTAATAGGAGTGATCTTATCTACCCGCCTCAACCGCCCCGGATGGGGCCATCGGCGTACAAAGCGGACAATCACCAAAAAATAATGAAAAAAGGAGGACAGCCGGAATCAGGCCCCGGAAACCGGGTGCCGATTGTTCCGGCTTTTGTATGCCTATGAATGACTAAATCAAACTTTTCAAATGATTCCGGCTAACTATAATTTATGGCATTTTTCAATCAGGCTATCACCGTTCTTCAGACCCTCGTTATCGCTCTGGGCGCTGGTCTCGGCATCTGGGGTGTCATCAACCTGCTGGAAGGTTACGGCAACGACAACCCCGGTGCGAATGCTCATGTGCCATAAAGTAACACATAAGAATTGATAGACAGCAGCCCACTATTCCGCAGCAACAGCGAGTTGCTTGTTAAAACCCCATTTTGAAGTTATAATGAGTAAAAACAACCTTTAGGAGGGACGGGCATGGAAATACAAGGTATTCTTAAAAATTTACGCGAGAAAAACAACCTTACGCAAGAACAACTGGCTGAACGTGTGCAAGTTACCCGACAGGCGGTTAGTCGCTGGGAAACAGGCGAAACGCAGCCAAATACAGATACCTTAAAACTGTTATCACGAGTTTTTGATGTGTCAATCAATACGCTTCTGGGTTCTCCACGGCAACTTGTTTGTCAGTGTTGCGGAATGCCATTGAATGAAGATGGTCTGATTAGCCGAGAACCAGACGGAAGCTATAACGAGGACTATTGTAAATGGTGCTATGCTAATGGGAAATTTGCATATCAATCCAAGGAATCTTTATTGGATTATCTGGTTGCGAATATGCCAAATCCCGATAACGCAGATGAAGAAACCAGACGTAATCAGTTTGATTTGTACCTTTCGCAATTAAAGCACTGGAAATAACTATATTGTCATAGCAAAGCCAGCCGAGCCAGTCAACGGTCAAGATGAACGGCGCGTACCGCGCCGCCGTTGACAGCCCCGCCCGCCTTTGCTGGTAGGCAATCAAGGGGCGACAGCAAGGAGTGCTGCCGCCCCGCACTATTATCAGAGAGGGGGAATTTCCATGACCGAAGATGAAGCCTACAAAGTGCATATCCAGTACACCTTTAACGCCTTTTGCAAGGTTGTCATTCGTCACGCCGCCATAGATATAATTTTGAAGCTGCGCCGGAGGTGGGAACGGGAAGTTTCCCTTGACTATCTGATGAATGAGAAGTTTGTCCAGCTTGCCGAGCCGGAGCAGCTTGAAGAATATCTTTTTACCGCCTGCGGCCAGACCGCCGTTCTGTACCATGCGGAACTCGCCGCCGCCCTTGCCCTTTTGCCAGAGCAGACACAGGAAGAAATTTTCCGTTACTATTTCCTGCGCCAGCCGCAGCGGGTGATCGGCGTACATATCGGACGGACACGCAGCACAGCAGGGCGGCATATCCAGCTTGCCTTGAAGCGGCTCCGGCGGCTCATGGAGGGAAAACGCTATGAGTAAACTTCTCCCCTATGAAACAATCGTCAAGGCGCATGAGGGCGACCCGGACGCAATCGACACCGTTCTTTCCCACTACGTCGGATATATCCGATACTGTTCCAAAGTACACGGGAAAGTCAGCGCCGAGGTTGAGGAACATATAAAACAGAAGCTAATCGCCGCGCTGTTCAAATTTCGCTTTGACCGATAAGCAAAGAACGAACACCGACTGTCATTAGCGATTTTCACCAGCAAGTTTACAATTCATCTATTCCCATAAGTAAGCGGTCATAGTATAATAAAGCCATCGACAAATGCAAATTATATTTTTTGAAAGAATTCTATAGAGTAAAAATATTTTGTCTTCTATGTTTTAGAAAATGTGCAACAGTCGTTCCGTGAGACTGGTATGTGCCCAAAAAAAATGGTCTATGCAAGAAAATAGATACAACAATAGTGAGCAAATGATTCAGGTAAAGATCAGATATATAATATTTTAAAGTAATTGTACATTTTTTAAGAAATTACAATGGTCATTCATCGTGTTTGAAAGAATAGGTTATTGGCGCACTTTACTTATATATCGTTTTACAGGGGCTGTTTTTTATGCAACGTTAGGGCTTACTCGTATATAGTTATGAAAATAAATAGAGAATGAGGTGCGATTAGATGAAAAATCTTGGATATTCACAAAATTTTTTGGTTAATAAAAAGTTGGTAGAACGTTTAATAAGCAAGTCAAATATTGATGTAACAGATTATGTTATTGAAATTGGTCCTGGAAAAGGGATAATAACAGATGTACTTTCTCAGCATGCTGGAGAGGTTGTTGCAGTTGAATATGATCAAGAATTATATAATAATTTAGTAAGATATCACAGTCATGATAATGTTACATATATATTTGGTGATTTTTTAAAATATAAGTTGCCTTTAAATCGCAGATATAAAATATTCTCCAATATTCCTTTTCAGATAACAGCGGATATTATTAGGAAATTAACAGACGATGTAAATCCACCATCAGATATAAATATCATAATTCAAAGAGAGGCAGCTAAAAAGAATTGCGGTATTCCATTACAAAAATATGAAGGTTTTCGTGCTGCTATAATAAAGGCACAATATAAGGTAGAAATTACACATAGTTTTAAAAGGAGCGATTTTTTTCCTTCGCCTAATGTTGATACAGTTATGCTTCATATGCAGTTATGGGATGATAGATTGAGTGGTGATGATCTTCAAAATTATAAAGATTTAGTGGCTTTTTTTTACACTAATATTAAAGGAGAGACTGCTAAAGAGAGACTTTCTATTTTATTTTCTAATGAGCAAATCAAAAGATTGGGAAAAGCCAATAGAATTAGTCTTTCAAATTCATATA
The DNA here is from genome assembly GCF_002161645.1 of Blautia sp. An46. Taxonomy (NCBI): domain Bacteria; kingdom Bacillati; phylum Bacillota; class Clostridia; order Lachnospirales; family Lachnospiraceae; genus Blautia; species Blautia sp. An46. The sequence goes on from NZ_NFIF01000037.1 coordinate 10,187, forward strand.
CGTTAATCACGGCCGAGCAGTGGATGAATATTTATTATTACTCCAAAATTGGATTGACAGATGAAAAGAAAAAAAAGTTTCAAGATGCATATAAAAAACTTCAAAAAATGAATAAAAAATTGAAAAAGCAAAACAGAACATCTTTACGAAAGTCTAGTAGCAATAAGAAATGTAGAACAAGGATTGATACTTCTAATGGTACAAAAAATAGATAGTATTGATAATTTCTATAAAAATGTGCATGGTAGTGCGAAAATCTGAGAAGAGAATTTAATGCTGGATTTTGTTGATAGTAGATTTCAATGAGTTAACCATAAAAGTATATTAGAAAGTAAAAACAACAGGGGTAGTAGAATATATTTGTTAGATACAAGAAGGAGAGATTGAATTTAAGGTCATCTAATACTCGCGGAATAGTGATAATAATGGTAAGCTGTATTGAAAAAAAACAAAATAACTAACATTATGGGATTATTTCGGTATGAATTGATGTTTTATCATCTTACATAGAAAATTTAATTTTTATTTTAAGTATAAGAATGTAATAGAGGTGATACATGAAAGTTGCAAAAATAATAAATGAAGAATCAGAACTCCGTTTATTACGCGATAAGAATAAAAATAAAAAAATTGTGCTAACATCAGGGTGTTTTGATTTACTTCATTACGGACATATTTGTCATTTAGAAGAGTCTAAGAATTGTGGGGACTATTTGGTTGTAGCAGTAAATTCTGATGATTCTGTAAAACGATTAAAAGGTAATACGAAACCAGTTGTTCCAGAGAATCAGCGTATCAAAATATTGCAAGCATTACGTTTTGTGGATGCTGTTTTTGTCTTTGATGAAGATGATGTCTGTAAATATTTTGAAATATTGAAACCAGATTGCTTTACTATTGGAGAAGAAAGCGCAATTGATTATTATAATGAGATTGTTGCTGCCCAAAATAGTAAAACTTTGGTTCATATAATAAAAAGACGGAAAGATTATTCGACAACCAAAATCATAAATAAAATTAAGGAGGAGAACTATCGTGAGTAGGTATATAAATAGTAAATTTGAAAAATTAAAAGAGGACTAAGTTTATGAGAACCCTGTTCTTAACTTCAAGTGGCTTAAACGAAAAGACTATGGTATTATTTTGGAAATGTATCGGAAAAGAACCGATTAACACAAAAGCGATTTTGGTTCCATCCGCCGCAGTTGGAAATGATGGTGCGCGAGAAGGAATCATTGTATGTATGGAGCGCCTTATGAATATGGGAATACCTATGAATAATATTCTTATATATAATCTTGCGTTTTTACTTTCCGATGGATATAAAAGAACATATTCAAGTTATATTAGTGACATACCTGTACCGTTTCGCTTAATGAGTGTTCAAGAACTCACTCAATATGACATGATTGCTTTTTGTGGAGGAAATGCCCATACGCTTCTTAGCGAAATAAACAGAACAGGATTTTCGAAGCCCCTAAAGCAAGCAATAGAGAATGGATTGGTGTATCTGGGAATTAGCGCAGGTAGTATGATTGCTGCCGGAAATTTTTCCGATGGATTAGGATATTTAGCAAATCCGTTGATACCACACGCTGAAAAAGAGAGCCCTTTTGGAGATATATCGAAGAACGATTTGATTGAATTGGCTGACGGTCAAACTGTATTGATTAAAGGGAATCGACAGGAAATTATTTAATAAATTGAATACTGTTGTTTTTTTATCTTCGGGGCACCCTGACCCGAACTTTCAAAACTGAATATCAGCCGCCCACCAGCGGCCAGCGAAAGCAGTAAGTCTGAAAAAGATTTGCTGCTTTTTTTGTGTCCATTTGGCAAAATCGAAAATCACCCGTAGTAGGTAGGTGAAGCCAGAAAAAACTGCCTGCTCCGTTTGGCAAATTTCTAAGAGCGGTGGTGTGGGGAGTGAAAGGAAAAATTCTCTGCCCCGCCGGTTGCCAAAATCCTGTTGCCCGGATTACTAAGGCAAAAGAAATTTTGAAAAATCCCCGTCCAGCGGGTAGCTGGCGGCCTTTGAAATGTATCTTTAGCGGAAAGGGAAAAAGCCGCAGCCAGCGGGCAGCAAAGCCCCGTTCCGGCGTCATATTGGCGAAAGGAAAAAAGGCCGCCCACAGCGGGCCGCAAGCCCTGTCCTGTCCGTTCTATGTACGGAAAAACCAGACAGGGGCAGTCTGCGGCAGTCTTAGAGCAAGTTTCTACCACGGTGCCAAAATCCGCAATTCTGCGGTTTTGTCCCTCGCGGGAAACTTGTTGGGGAGTGCCTTCCCCAAACCCTGCTATGGCGGCTTGCGCCGCAAAAAGATTTCCGTTCGGCAGGCCGTTTTTTTGCGAGAACTGCCCCGGAAATACCTAACAGACCAGCCTATTTTTTGTGATAAGTGAAAGGAGGTTTACAGCCCATGCCGAAGCGATACAACACGCCCCACCGCAGCCGCGTTGTGAAAACCCGGCTGTCCGAAGATGAATACGCCGACTTCACAGCGCGGCTTGCGCCCTATGGTATCAGCCAGTCCGAATTTCTCCGGCAGGCGATACGGCGCACCGCCATACGCCCAATTATCCATGTGTCGGCGGTCAATGACGAGCTGCTTTCCGCTGTCGGGAAACTCACAGCCGAGTACGGCAGGATCGGCGGCAACCTCAACCAGATTGCCCGGTATCTGAACGAGTACGGCGTACCCTACAATGCGCTGTCCGGCGAGGTACGCGCCGCCATAGCCGACCTTGCCGCCCTCAAGTATGAAATCTTACAGAAAGTAGGTGACGCGGTTGGCAACACTCAAGCATATCAACTCTAAAAACGCCGACTACGGAGCCGCCGAACAATACCTGCTTTTTGAGCATGACGAGTTTACCATGAAGCCCGTCCTTGATGAAACCGGCAGGCTTATCCCCCGCGAGGACTACCGGCTGTCCACGCTGAACTGCGGCGGGGAGGATTTTGCCGTTGCCTGTATGCGGGCAAATCTCCGCTATGAGAAAAACCAACGGCGGGAAGATGTGAAAAGTCACCACTATATCATCAGCTTTGACCCACGGGACGGCCCGGACAACGGCCTGACCGTAGACCGGGCGCAGGAATTGGGCGAGAAGTTTTGCGCCGAGCATTTCCCCGGCCACCAAGCCCTTGTATGCACCCACCCGGACGGGCATAACCACAGCGGCAATATCCATGTGCATATCGTTATCAATTCGCTGCGGATAGAGGAAGTCCCGTTCCTGCCCTACATGGACAGGCCAGCCGACACGAAAGCCGGGTGCAAGCACCGCTGTACCGACGCGGCCTTGCGCTACTTCAAGTCCGAAGTCATGGAGATGTGCCACCGGGAGGGGCTTTACCAAATCGACCTCTTGAACGGCAGCAAGAACCGCGTCACAGACCGGGAGTATTGGGCGCAGAAAAAGGGACAGGCCGCGCTGGACAAGCAGAACGCCCCCATGATTGCAGGCGGTATCACGCCCCGGCAGACCAAGTTTGAAACGAACAAAGAGAAGCTGCGGCAGACCATACGCGCCGCGCTGTCTGCGGCGGCCTCATTCGAGGATTTTTCCTCTCTGCTGCTGCGGGAGGGCGTGACCGTCAAGGAGAGCCGGGGGCGGCTTAGTTACCTCACGCCGGACAGGACAAAGCCCATTTCCGCCCGCAAGCTGGGCGACGATTTTGACCGCGCCGCTGTCCTTGCCGTTTTGGAGCAGAACGCCGCCAGAGCCGCAGAAAAGGCCGCGGCTATATCCAGCACCCCGCCCTCTATCCAAGACCAACTGCGGGCAGACAGAGCCGCCCGAACCGCCCCGAATGTGCAGCGGCTTGTGGACATTGAGCAGAAGAAAGCCGAGGGGAAAGGCCGGGGCTATGAACGCTGGGCGACCATGCACAACCTCAAACAGATGGCCGCGACGCTGAATGTGTATCAGGAATACGGCTTCACTTCCCCGGAGCAGTTAGAAGCCGCCGTTGATACCGCCTATCAGGAAATGCGCCAGACCAGCGGCGAACTGAAAGCACTGGAAACGAAGCTGCAAGGGAAAAAGGAATTGCAGCGACAGGTGCTGGCCTACGCCAAGACCAAACCCGTCCGCGACGGCCTGAAAGCGCAGAAATCCCCCAAAGCCCGCGAAGCATACCGGCAGGCGCATGAGAGCGATTTTATCATAGCCGACGCAGCCGCCCGGTATTTCAAGGCACATGGCATTACCAGGCTGCCCGCCCGGAAAGCGTTGCAGGACGAGATCGAGCAGCTTGTTTCCAAGAAATCCGGCCTGTATAACACCTATCACGCACAGAAACAGCGGTTTAAGGAGTTGCAGACCGTCAAGCGGAACATCGACCAGATTTTGCGCCGGGAGGAACCCCGCCGCAGAAAGGAGCAGAGCCATGAGCGATAACCTGCCCCGCATGGACTACCGCCAGCACCGGCGGGCGCGGCGGCTGGTGCATGAGTGCTGTAACTACGACGAGGGGAACTGCCTGCTGTTGGACGACGGGGAGCCTTGCGTATGCGTCCAGAGCATTTCCTTTTCCCTCATGTGCCGCTGGTTCCGTGTGGCTGTCCTGCCCCTTGACGGGGAGCTGGCCGCAGCCCTCTTGTACCGGGGGAGCCGGAAACGGTGCGCCGTCTGCGGCGCGGCCTTTGTCCCCAAATCCAACCGGGGAAAATACTGCCCCGGCTGCGCCGGACGCATGAAGAAAATCAAAGCCGCCGAGCGAAAGCAGAAACAAAGGCAGAAATGTCACGCTTTAGAGCCTTTCAAACCCGCATAAATCAAGGCTTTTTTCGTGGGTGTCAAAGGGTACGCGATACATTTATCCTTTTCCCCCGGAAACAGCGTTCTAAATGCGTACAAACCGTCAAAATCAACCCGAACACAGGGAGGTGATCCTATCGCTGATTATATCATGGCAGACACGAAGCTGCCCGCCTATCTGCCCTATCCCCGTTTCCTGCTGAAAATGGAGATTTCCCAGACCGCCAAGCTGCTCTATGCGCTGCTGTTAGACCGCTCCACCCTCTCCCAGAAGAACAAGTGGCAGGACGGCGAGGGCAGGATTTATATTATCTATCCCATCGCGGAGATAGCCGAAATACTGGATAAAGGCAGCACCACCATAAAGGGGGCGCTGAATGAACTGGACATGGCGGGGCTGCTGGAACGGGAACGGGGCGGCTTCTCCGCACCGAACCGACTGTATGTGAAAGTGCCGCGTGTGCCACAGGTACAGTTTTCCGACCAACTGATGGCCGGAAAACCGACCCTCATAGAGCCGGAAAACCGACCAACTGATGGTCAGAAAACCGACCTTATGATGGTCGGAAAACCGTCCCCTAACCAAACTACTATAAACAACCTTACAGAGAACCAAACAAAGGGAGTGAGTGGGGAGCCGCCCGCGCCCTATGGCCGATACCAGAATATTTTTCTGTCACAGACCGAATACGACGAGTTGCAGGCAGAGTACCCCGACAGGCTGGAACGGT
>NZ_NFIF01000038.1:0-15558 GCF_002161645.1 Blautia sp. An46
TGTCTCTATTATAAGGCTCTGGAATATGATTTCCTGTCCCGGAACAGTGATTTCCGTTTATTCGGAATAGAGATTTCCTATCGCCGGACTGGTGATGGAAAATGCCCCGGAATACTCACCAGCCGACAATACAGCGGCTGTACCAGTCAATCACGGCCGTCAGATACAGGAATCCGCGCCGGATGGGGACATAGGTAATATCGATGGACCATGCCTGGTTTGGTCTGTCTATCACTGCATTACGCAGGAGATAGGGACATACCCTGGCCTGCTGCATCCGCTTAGAAAGATTCATTTTCGGATAAATGGGATAAATATCCATCTCATTCATATAACGCCTTGCTTTGCGTCGGCCGACCTGATATCCACGGGCTTTCAGCTGCGCAGACATTTGTCTGGCACCCCAGGTTGGATTATCCGTATGCAGATGGTCAATGATCTCCTTACAGGCCAATTCTTCGTCAGATATTGGCGTGCCTTTATAATAAATGCTGGTACGATTAATACCGAGAAGCCTGGCACCAACAGAAGCGGGGAGCTCTTTAGTCGTCAAAAGGTTTTGGACTAAATTTACTCTCGTAGTCAGGTCCGCAAATTTCTTCAGATTTTTTTTTGAGCCAGTCCACCTGCATGGTTAACTGACCGACTTTCTTGGCATACGCCGCTTTCTCTTTCCGTTCTTCGGCAAGTTTTTCTTTGAGGTTCTCCTCACGCTTGTCATCGAACACAAGGGATGCATTGTTAAGGAACTCTTTTTTCCAGTTCCGCAACAGATTTGGCTGGATGTTATTTTCTGCTGCAAGGGTATTGAGATCTTTCTCTCCCTTTAACAGCTCAATAACAAGATCTGATTTAAATTTGGCGCTGAAACTTCTTCTTTGTCTGGACATAGTAATGAATCCTCTCTTTCGTATTGATTTTAGTATATCAGATTCATTAAAAATTGTCCGAAAAAGTGTCTTAATTTATGAGACCATTATAATGTTTCGTGATCTTCTATAACGGGTCAGAGCCCCAGCCGGACAGGAAGATCCTGCGGCTGTCGGATCTCTATACGGTAAGGATGAAAGAAACACAGTTGGAGCTGACAGCAGTGTTGCTGAACATCAACCGGAATCATAACCGAGAGTTGATGGAAGCCTGCCGGGACCTGAAGGATTATGCAGAATATGTAGCTCGGGTGCGGAAATATGCAAGAGAACTGCCCTTGTCAGAGGCAGTGGAACGTGCCATCACAGAGTGTATCCGGGAAGGGGTCCTGAAAGAATTTCTGGAGAAGAACCGGGCGGAGGTGAAGAAAATGAGTATATACGAATACGATCAGGAAAAACATATCCGAATGGAGAGGCAGGAGGCCTGGGAGGATGGAATGCAGGAAGGAAGAAGGGAAGGAATAAAGGAAGGAGAACTCCGTGGGAGAAACGCCCAGCTTAGTGAACTGATTAAGAAAAAGCTCGCCAGGGGAAAAAGTATTTCCAGAATAGCAGAGGAGCTGGAAGAAACAGAGGAGCGGATACAGGAACTGATCCTGGAATATGGTTTGGAGGAATAAAATCTTCGAAGAGGAGTATAAGTATAAAGACAATGCCATTGCCTTTTTTGAAAAATTGCAGAAGATCTTAGGTGAAAAGGTAAAAGGGCTGTATATTGTACCTGGAAACCGTGATAAGATTCGAAATGTTATGGATAAATCTGTAATCGAAAAATATTATGCTCCCAAAAAGGAAGGTAAAAAGCAAGAATTCTACCGGCAATATTGGAAACACCTGAAAAGGGGATCCATTCCTGCTCCCTGCTTTGTGATTTTTGTAATGGAGCAGAGCCCCAGCCGGACAGGAAGATCCTGCGGCTGTCGGATCTCTATACGGTAAGGATGCAAGAAACACAGTTGGAGCTGACAGCAGTGTTGCTGAACATCAACCGGAATCATAACCGGGAGTTGATGGAAGCCTGCCGGGACCTGAAGGATTATGCAGAATATGTAGATCGGGTGCGGAAATATGCCAGAGAACTGACCTTGTCAGAGGCAGTGGAACGTGCCATCACAGAGTGTATCCGGGAAGGGATCCTGAAAGAGTTTCTGGAGAAAAACCGGGCGGAGGTGAAGAAAATGAGTATATACGAATACGATCAGGAAAAACATATCCGAATGGAGAGGCAGGATGCCTGGGAGAAGACCAGGATAGAGTACGGGAATTGGCTGAAAAGCCTACCCAGTAAAGAAAATTACTCCGAAGAAGACAGGAGAGTATTATGAGCAAAAAGAAGGGCATACAGCCGGGACTTCGTTCCCTTTCGAAAACTGAAAAGACGATTTTGATCCTGCTGTCCAGAGATCTTTTTAAAACTTCCAGGAGTATACCACAAGATCCGGACTGGGAAGAGGTGTATCAGGAATGTCTCCGCCAGTCCGTGCCCATTCTTGTATGGAATGCACTGGATAAGGCTCAGATTCCCGTGGATACTGTAGAAAGGTGGAAAAATACAGTGATTGCTTCTGCCTATCATAATCTTCAGGTGGCCTGGCAGCATTTATTGGTTGACAGACTTATGGAGAAAGGCAGGATTCCCTATGTGATACTGAAAGGTTCTGCTTCTGGGGCTTACTACCCAGCTCCCATGGATCACATTATGGGAGATGTGGACTTTCTGGTAAGCCCAGATCATCTTGAAAGAGCCGGAGAAATTCTGAAGGCGGAAGGCTTTAGCCCCTGGGAAGAGGAGCATATCTGTCATGTGGTTTACCGAAAGGAGAATATACATCTGGAGATGCACTTTGAGCCTGCCGGGGTCCCTTATGGGAAACCGGGGGAACTGGTCAGGGAGTATATGAAAGATGTAATGGAGCAGGTCCGGGAAATCCAGGTGGAAGGTGAGAAATTGAGAGTTCCTTCCCGGTTCCACCACGGTCTGATCCTTCTGCTCCACACCAGCCATCACCTTACCGGTGAAGGGATCGGACTCCGCCATCTCTGCGACTGGGCGGTGTTTGTGGTCTCTATGACAGATGAAGAATTCCGACAGCTTTTTGAAGAGAAACTGAAGGCTATCGGTATGTGGCGCTTTGCCAGAATCCTTACCCAGACTTGTATCCGTTATCTGGGATGCCCGGCCAGACCGTGGACAGGAAAAGAAGAGCCGGATCTTACAGCGGCTATGATCCGGGATATTTTTGACGGAGGAAATTTTGGCAACAAAGAGGAAAACCGGAAGCAGGAAGCCTATCTGATTTCCAACAGAGGAAAGGATGGGGTAGGAAAACGTTCGATTCTCTGGCAGTTGGCAGCCTCTATGAACGAAGTGGTCCGTACCCATATGCCGGCAGCTCAGAAGTTCCCTGTATTACTTCCACTGGGCTGGGTTTTCTACGGAGGACGATATTGGATCCGTATGATGAAGGGGCAGCGGCCTAAGATACAACCCCGGGAAATGCTGGAGGGGGCTTCTTCCAGAAGGGAGCTTTACCGCCAGTTTGGCTTATTCCAAAGAGAACAATAAAGAAAACACCAGGCAGGGCCTGATGATCATATAACATTACAGATAAGAAAATAAAATAAAATGTGAATTGCACAGGAGGAGATTATGAAGATCTTAATTACCGGAGCAAAAGGATTTGTTGGAAAGAACCTGGTGGCTTCTCTGGAAGCTGTCAGAGATGGAAAGGACAGGGTGCATAAGATCCGGGGACTGGAAAATCCCGGCGACCTTGTACTCTATACCTATGATATTGATTCTACTCAGGAAGATCTGGAAACCTATTGCAAAGATGCAGACTTTGTCTTTAACCTTGCAGGGGTGAACCGTCCAAAGAACCAGGAGGATTTCATGAAGGGGAACTTCGGATTTGCCTCTACTCTTCTGGATACCTTGAAAAAATATGGCAATAAAGCTCCGGTAATGCTCAGCAGCAGTATCCAGGCCAGCCTGGAAGGCCGTTTCGCCGGAAGCGAGTATGGAAAGAGCAAACTGGCAGGAGAAGAGCTGTTTAGGAAATACAGCCAGGAAAACGGAGTAAAGGCTCTCATCTACCGTTTTCCCAATCTTTTCGGCAAGTGGTGCCGTCCCAACTACAATTCTGCAGTGGCTACTTTCTGCAATAATATTGCCAACGACCTGCCGATCCAGGTAAATGACAGAAGGACAGAGCTGGAGCTTTTATATATTGATGACTTAGTAGAGGAAATGTTCCTGGCATTAAATGGGGAGGAGCATAGAGATGAGGCGGGACATTGCTATTGCCCTCTCACCTATAAGGCTACTTTGGGACATATCGTGGATCTTCTCCATGAATTTAAAGAGAGCCGGGAGAACCTTTCCGTACCGGATATGAGCGATGGATTTACAAAGGTTCTTTACAGCACTTACCTGTCCTACCTTCCTGCAGATGGATTTTCCTATCCTCTGAAGATGAACAAAGACGACCGGGGAAGCTTTACGGAAATCCTCCGTACAGCGGACAGAGGACAGATTTCCGTAAATATCAGTAAACCTGGTATTACCAAGGGCCAGCACTGGCATCACACCAAAAATGAGAAATTTGTGGTAGTTTCCGGTCACGGGCTCATCCAGCTGCGGAAGCTGGGGGTAGATGAGAATGGACAGCCTTATCCGGTGGTGAACTATGAAGTCAGCGGAGAGGAGATTACCGTAGTGGACATGATCCCCGGCTATACCCACAATATCATCAATCTTTCCGATACGGAGAACCTGGTTACCCTGATGTGGGCCAACGAGACCTTTGATCCCCAGAGACCGGACACTTTCTTTGAGTCGGTGGAGGAAAAATAAAATTCTCCTGCAGGGACCATGTGAAAAATTCCGGACAGGAATGAAGATAGAAAGACTGTAAGAACAGATCAGAAAGGCAGGGAAATAAGAATATGCACGAGATACATGAAAAGAATAAAGGAAAATTAAAGCTTCTGACCATTGTAGGAACAAGACCGGAGATCATCCGTCTCTCTGAGGTGATCAAACTCTGCGATGTGTACTTTGACCAGTACTTCTGCCATACCGGACAGAACTATGACAAAGAACTTTACGACTTTTTCATCGAAGGTCTGGGCCTTCGCCAGCCGGACTACTATCTTTCTGCTGTAGGAGAAAATCTGGGACATACAGTAGGAAATATTATCGCTAAATCCTATGATCTTATGGTTGAACTGAATCCCGATGCGGTTCTGGTACTGGGAGACACCAACAGCTGCCTGGCGGCCATCCCTGCCAAACGCCTTCATATCCCTGTATTCCACATGGAAGCCGGAAACCGCTGCGGCGACCTGCGGCTTCCGGAAGAGATCAACCGTCACATTGTGGACGTTACAGCAGATGTAAATATGTGCTACAGCGAGCATGCAAGAAGATATCTTCTTTCCGAGGGCATGCCTGCAAAGCAGACCTATGTTACCGGCAGCCCTATGGCAGAGGTCCTTACCGCCAACTTGGAACAGATCCAGGCTAGCAATATCCTGGAAGAACTGGGACTGGAGGAGAAGAAATATATGCTCCTTTCTGCTCACAGGGAAGAAAACATCGACTCCGAGAAATCTTTCTATGAACTCTTTAACGCCATTAATGCACTGGCAGAAAAATATCAGATGCCGATTCTGTACAGCTGCCATCCAAGAAGCAAGAAGTTCATAGAGCAGAGAGGCTTTAAGCTCCATCCCCTGGTAATTCAGCACAAGCCGTTAGGTTTCCATGATTACAACAACCTTCAGATGAACGCATTTGCCGTAATCTCCGATTCCGGTACACTGCCGGAAGAAAGCTCCTTCTTTACATCCGTAGGAAAACCATTCCCGGCCATCTGTGTCCGCACCAGTACCGAAAGACCGGAAGCTTTGGATAAAGGCTGCTTCGTACTGGCAGGAATCACCGAGAAGGAAGTACTTCAGGCTGTAGACGTGGCTGTGGAGATGGTGAAAAACGGACATAATGGAATACCTGTGCCCGATTATGTGGATACCAATGTAAGTGCTAAGGTTGTAAAGATCATACAGTCCTATGTGGGCATTGTGAATCGGATGACTTGGAGGAAGTATTAAGGAATAGTGGCGAAGTTATAGATGACATTGCTAGAATGAAAATATTTTTGGACAGGATAGTCTAATTGGTATTGTGATTTCGTGAATACTATACTATAATTTTAATTACAAATCTTTTCAGAGAAGAGATGAAGTTAGGATATGTTGGAAAAAGACGCTTTTTTCAGGAAATTTAAAGTGGAGAAGGAATTTGAAGATTCCGATCTGGAATGGTCTGTCTTAGAGAATATCTATGATGATTATATTTCTCGCAGAAGAGAAATAGAGGCATGTGCAAGAAATTTGGAGAATTATATTCGAAAGAATTTTAATGCTTCGTTCCACTCTATTCGCTGTCGGACCAAGGATCCGGAGCATTTGATTGAGAAAATTATACGGAAGAGGGGAAAAGAACAGAATAAGAAGTACGAGGGAATAACAATTGCCAACTACCGGGAAATTATCAGAGACCTGATTGGGGTAAGAATTTTGGTACTTGCTAAGGAAGAATGGATTGGAATTTATAATGGGATAACGGAGTGTTTTGCATCATCAGAAAAAGAAGATCCTGTTCATTATATTGCAGAAACACCAGTAGCTTATACAAGATACGGGGACAGAAATATTTTTCAGGATAAGATATATGTAGAGCACACCAATAAAGGATACCGATCACAACATTATATCGTAAAGTTCCAGGATTATTACTGCGAGATTCAAGTCAGGACTCTGGCAGAAGAGGTATATGGAGAATTTGACCATAAGGTCAAGTATCCGTACCGGGAAGATAATAAATTCTTGGTTCGTTACACAACTACCCTTTCCCAGCTGCTGGGCTCTGTGGATGAGCTGATCTCTACCTGTTTTCAGATGGATGCAGACGGATGGGACAATTGTAGCCAGTATTATGAAGGAGATAAATATATTGACTGGAAAAATATTTCCCAAAAGACTCAGGCACAGATAAGGGAAAAAGAGTATATTGAAAATGATACATTGGATAAAATAGATATGGGAACATATTCAAATAACATTATTCTAAGAAAGGGTTAAGCGTATGTTAGCAGGAAGGGTTTACACAAATAAAAACACTGCAGAAAGAAGAAATAGATTGATCGATGAGATACTGCGGGGAGTGAAGAAAAAGGATACCCTGCCTAATTCTTCTTTTTCTTTCGACAAGGAGACGCAGGCAGCATATTTTGCACAGACACGCAGAAATATGAAGTCTGATATGGCATACGCAACTATGCATCACGGAAGCCAGACAGATGACTTGAAAGTTTCAGAGGTGATGAACAGTGGGAAGTTACAGAGAAACAGAGCGTGATTACAGATATATCTTAGAAAAAGTCGGACCGGAGAAATTCCGTGAAAGATTGGATGAGATGCTGGATTCTGCGAACCTGTATATCAGAGAAGCAGGATATGAGAAACACGTGGTCTGCAATGAAAGAATTATGCTGAACGTTCTGCTGGATTATTATGCAGACATTTTTCGGTTGAAAGAGTTTCATGATATTCAATATGTGAGAACAGAAAAGATATTTGCCTATACTGCTGCATGGATTGTAAAGAGGAAACCTCTGCAGTTTATTCATGACACAGATGAGGAGAAAGATATCTTTGTTAATGAGAGATTTGCGGTTTTTCTGCTCCTTAATGAATGTCTGCTCTGCGGCGAAAAGAGATTTGTAGCAAAAGAAAACAAGCAGAAGCTGGATGAATATATTGACCTTCTGCTTTATTATCTGAAATATAGAGAGTGCAATCCTCAGGTACTGGAACTTGCCATAGAATCTTTTAAGATGGGAACTTTGGTAGAGTAGTAATAATGTACTTCCGGTTCTAGAAAGATAGCTGTAAAATAATAATGCGATTAGACATAAAATGCTCCAGCCCTTTGCAAGCTGGAGTATTTTACTATACACTATATACGAGAATTAGAAAGGCAGGGCTATCTTGTAAAAGCTCAGAGCTAGTCTGTGCTTCTACGCTCTATATTTCACTGCCGACAGCCGATGCCGTGACTGCCATTATAGGTGAAACTTGGAGCTTAGGAAATCTGAAGGAATATTTGGCGCTTACTTAAGAGGATAGAATAATTACAAGAGAAGGGGGAAGGTATGGACTCAAGATTTAATCATACGGATATGGATTTTAAAAATATTATTATAAAAAGACTGTATATAAAATGTACTGTTCTGATTAGTTTAGTGATATATGTTGCCATTATGATTATATTTGGAATTCGGGGAGAGCTTTGGGCGATTGTGGGGTATTTAGGGATTTTAGTGGATTTAGCGTATACAATTCATTTTACGTCTAAAAATCCGTTTCCTTTTTCCGTCTCTTCCCAGGATTATGAAGCAATTTTAACGCTATTGAGCAATAGCGATAAAATGAAATGTTTTCAATATACAGAAGCGTTATATACTTTAAGCCCAATATTGGACAGGCTTCTATATGAAAATAAGCAGACAGATGAGTATTATCATAAAAATTTATCTTTGTTACAAGCATTATTACACCATAAGAAATCAGTATTATCAAAAGAAAAGGATATATTTGCAGCTAAGTGTAAAGAATTATTGTATGCATATCAGGAAAAATCTGAGAAACTTCCATTTGACTATGGGGATATTAACTTAATTAATGTGGAAAAGAAAAAGTGGTTTTCTTATATGACTAGCTTATTTCCAGGAAATATAGTTACAGGAATTATTATAGCAATATTAGGTGCTTATTTTATTTATAAAATTATTATTACGTTATTAAGCATAAAGAATCCGGAATTCTTGGAAGAAAATTATCTTCACTATTTTATATATAATGTGGGGGCAGATTTAATTGCGACTGTAACTTTTGTAATTGATTATATTCGATCACGTAACCACAATAGTGGCAACTCATGAGTATGTAGTGTGGGCAGAAATTTAATGAATGTTCTAGGGACCTTCTTTTGTTTACCTGAATTCCAGACTTTGGAAATTATCCAGAAAAATAAAAGAGTGTGAGAATTCCCTGTTGAAAACCACCTCATAAAGCAACATAGAGTCGCTGAAAAAATAGGGCTGTAAATAAAAGGATAATGCCGAATCTTTTATAGCAGTTAATAAGGAAGGAATCTATGGTGAAAATATATTTAGGAAAGATTGCCTAAATATATTACTGATGTGTAATTACCAGTTAGTATTTGAAAAAGCAGTACAGGAGAGAATGTGATGTTTTCAGAGTTTTTCTGCAGTTGTTTTTTGTATCCGGCCATGTATGACGGAGCAAAGCTTGGAGCTGGCAAGATATGGAGTTTTCTTTCAGATAAGAAAAAGAGCGGCCAGTTATCTTCTACAGATATAGAATTATATAATCTGATAGAAAAGGTTTCCAGAAAACTGGCTGGTAGCTATTCGGATGATAGTATTTATTCTGTATGTGAGATATTGTGTAATACATGGCTGAGAAAGAGAAGTTTTGGGCTGGAAGATATCCGAGAAGCATTGAAACTGATAGGAATAGCTCATTCTAAAGAGGAACTTGTTTTATGGAAGGAATTTTTAGACAGAAATATTAGTCAGATAACATTGGAATTAAAGAAAGCAGGACATACAGAGCCGGATGATGAGAAAAAATATGTGATAAAGAATCAACAGGTTAGAAACAGGGAATATATATTTGATCTCAGTGATTGCCCTGTAAAAATCAAAGAAGAACTGTCTGAGATTGTGCTGGCAACTGATGCGACAGATTTTTGTGATGAAAATTGGTTGTATGCGGAGATTCTTATACAGCAAATTGCATTTGCTTAAAGGAAAGCTTATGGAAAGCCATCCGACCTTGCTGCCTGCAGCTTAGGATCGCTATACCAGTTATTTGCAAAGGAGAAAATATCATGAAATTACATCTGGCAGGTAAGATTATTGTATCTATACAGATCCTGCTTTCGGCAGTACTTTTATTGCTGCTGAAAATAAGCGGATTTGTTCCTGAAACTTACTTCTTTATTCTGCTGATCATTCTTGCAGCGATGGCAGTCTTTAATATGTTCCTGCAGTTTCGGAAGAGCAGGATTTTCATACTGGGGATCGTGTTGAGTATACCGATCATCGCCTTTTCCGTCCTGGCAATAGCAGGTGTGCTGTATGCGGTCAGATTTATGGACAGGATTGCCGGCATTGACTACCAGACTTACGATATGGTAGTGGTAGTAAAAGCCGAAGACAAGGCCGAACAGCTTCAGGATATTGCCAATTATCGGTTCGGGATACAGACTGGTTCTGATACAGAAAATACGGAAAAGATGATCCAGGATATTGAGACAAATCTTGGAAGGGCTGTAAAGATCCAGGAATATGATAATATCCAGCAGGAGGCCCAGGCTCTGTTATCCGGCAGAGTGGAGGCGGCAGTTTATAATAATGCCTTTTCCGGAATCCTGGAAGAATACATAGATGGATATGCGGACCAGGTAAAGGAAATCTACAGATACGGGGTGGAGGTCCCGGTGGAAGCAGATTCTCAGGAGCC
The DNA here is from genome assembly GCF_002161645.1 of Blautia sp. An46. Classification (NCBI taxonomy): domain Bacteria; kingdom Bacillati; phylum Bacillota; class Clostridia; order Lachnospirales; family Lachnospiraceae; genus Blautia; species Blautia sp. An46. The sequence goes on from NZ_NFIF01000038.1 coordinate 10,551, forward strand.
TGAGGATACTCAGGAATCTTTTAATCTTTACATAAGCGGGATCGATGTGGACGGACCTATTTCAACTACCAGCAGAAGTGATGTGAACATCATTGCCTCTGTAAATCCTCAGGAACATAAGATTCTTCTTACTTCTACCCCAAGAGATTATTTCGTGACTATTCCCGGTATATCAGGAGAACAGAGAGACAAGCTGACTCACGCGGGGATTTACGGAGTGGACAAATCTATGGAGACTCTGGAAAATCTTTACGGAATAGACATCACCTACTATGTGAAGGTGAATTTTACATCTGTTGTGGCCATCGTAGACGCCCTTGGAGGCGTAGATGTGGATTCCCCTTATGAATTTTCAACCTCTGAGTATCACTTTAATCAGGGAGTAAATCATCTGGACGGAGATATGGCTCTGGCATTTGCCAGAGAAAGATACAGCTTTACCTCAGGCGATAATCAGAGAGGCAGGAACCAGGAGATCCTTTTGACTGCTTTGATCCAGAAAGCCCTGAGCCCTGCTATTCTGCAAAGTATGGGAAGTCTTATAGACACCCTGGGCAGCAGCGTAGAGACCAACATGAGCCGGGAACAGATGACGGCTTTGATCAGCCGACAGCTGGCGGAGGGAAGCCAGTGGACTATAGAATCTACAGCTGCCATAGGGGCGGGAGATACCCAGGCCTGTTATTCCTCAGGGAGCCAGCCCTTGTATGTAATGTGGCCCAATGAGGACTCTGTAGAGAATATTAAGGCGAAGATAGAGGAAGTTATGAAATAAAAGATAATTTAGGGTCTTCACATTTTCCGTAGCAGACAGTAAAATAAAATTGGAATAAAAAAGAAAGCAGTGTGTTATTATAAACGCATATGAGAAAACGGTAATATGAATTCAATAATTGAAAAAATAACCCTATATGATTTTTTTGGATACTTGATTCCGGGATCTGTTTTTATGTCTCTATTGTTAGTTCGGCTTATTCAGGAGCTGGGCAGTGATGGGCTGACAGATCTTAAGGATTTTAAATCTCAGCTTACGGTGCTCTTTTTGCTGTGGAGTTTTCTGAGCGGCTTAATTTTGTCAGAACTTGCAAGAGTGATTTCAGACTTTGCCGATAAACGAGGATTGAAAGACAGATATGTGAATTCAGTAAAAAAAACTGCAAATATTGATGGATCTATGCTGAAAGAAGCTATAAAAAAAAGTAAGCTTGTGGAAAATGGAGATTTGATTCAAAATACCGACCTTTTAAACTATCTTCCAATGATCTATGGAACTGTTCAGTCAGATGAAAAATATAAACGACTGCACAATTATGCTTCTTCTGAAACGATGTATAAAAATTTGACGGCGGCAGTTCTTTTAGGTGGGATACCGGAAATCCTTTTTTTGCCACAGAAACTTCAATGTGGGATTATAGCGGGTATTGTTGTGGTCTGGATTCTTTCTGTAATCCTTCTAATGCGCCGATACTATAGGTTCCGGATAAAGAAATCTGCCTATTCTTTGATTTGGTTTATTGAGAAATACCAGAGCTGCTTTACAGCAGAAGAACAGAGAGGGAATGAAGCATAATCTGTATAAAAATGAAAATATTGGATATATGTTTTTTGTGATATTATAATAAAATGATGTTTTTTACATTGTTTTTTTGTTAAAAGCGTTGAAAAAAATATTGTGATGTTTTATAATTGAATCGTCAGTTTTTGGCCTAAGAAAAAGCATAGTATAGTATTTACAGGAGACAGGCGACGAAGAAGTTGGTATACCAGCGACAGACCTGTCTTTTTTAACATTTCTCCAATTGAAAGAACATAAATTTATTCCCATAATAATATAAATTAAGAGATGCAAAAAAATAGTACTTTTTATTTGCTTATAATTGAGTGATCAGAGGCAAAGTATCGACTTTTGAGAGCTGCTTTATATTGAGACGAAAGGACGTATGCAATGAAGAATTTTAAATCCATAAAAATTATTCATAATATTGAGAATAGGATTGAATTTCTATTTTTTGCGGAGTTTTTTCGTCTATGCGGCATTTTCGTAGGGGAGTATATTTATTATGCTCCTGAATATGCAGAAAATATAAAGAGCGGGGAAATAGATGATGAAGATAGTGTCAGAGAGATTGAATATGCCAGAGAGCCTCAGGACGAATGTGATGCAGAGTTATATGTAGGATTAGATATCAGCGATTCTATGGGGATTTTTTCGAACAATACAGTTTTTCTGAGAAAGAGCTGGGATTTTGTTTTGGGGAATGAATATTCAAAACATTTTTCTGAACTGGAAAATAACATCCAAGAAGAAATACTGCGTCTTATACTAAAGGAACTTGCGGGCGTTTTGGAGGAAAAAGGTATTCCTCTGGACTTGAAAACTTTTAATAAGATTGGGTATATTTATGTGAAATATCATTTAATGAAATATTTGGCTGATATGCAGTATTTCAGGGTGTATTGCGACAGACATACAAGAGCGTTGGACGTCTTTTCTAATGTAGAATCTGAATTGCGGGAGATATGTAATAATACTCAGGAAAATAATAGGTATTATAATTACGCGAGGATATATTGCGCATCAAAGGCCAATTCGGCAGGTATATATAACAGGATAGGAATTCCATATGCTGTGGAGGAGCTGGTAAATGAGTGCAGAAAGCTTATTAATTCAGAGACCGATTTCAGCAATGCAAGTGTTTTATTAGGGCTTATATATGAAAATCTGCCTCAGTATAGTCACGAAGCAATCAAAGCATTTGAACAGGCATTAGAAACGGTAGAACCCTATCGATATGCATATCACATTTACTATTGGCTGGGAAAACGTTATGAAGTCTATGACTCAAGGCTGAAATATGCAGAAAAAATGTATTTGCGGGCCAATGACCATAAAGAGCGTTTTCGTAATTTTTATAAGCTGGGTATGATTAACTTTAAACTGGATCAATATGAAGAATCTGTAGAATACTTTAAAAAAACACTGCAGCAGTTGAATTTAAAGAAACAGAAGCAATATTTGGATCCGTTGGAGATAAATTATTATTATAAATCCAGCAGTATGATCAGTTATATTTACTGTTTTTGCAGAGAAGACCCTGAAAAAGCAATAAAATATAGTAATAAGGCTATAAAACTTATACGAAGCTTGGAGAATAATCGTTATTTTAAGGATTTTTATAATAATGAAGCAGACACATATCAGAGCATAACCAAGGAACAGGTCAATGAAAAAAAGATATATCAGTACCTATCTAGATCTTACAGAAAGCTTGGCAAGATAGAAGAAGCAGATAAATGGAGACAGAGAGCAGGAGAAGAATAGCTGAATGAAATGAGAAAAGAAGGTAGAGATACCTTCTTTTTTTGATAAAAGGGAGGAAAAAATGAGCGATAAGTATGGAAGAGAAAGATTATTAATCATAGACGGAGAACTGGCAGAAGAAGAACAGAAACAGGAAATCCAGTATCAGTTGTATCATGACTGCTATATGTATGCGCTGAGGAGTATTTTAAAAGATACTCTCTGGAAATGGGTATACCAGTGCGCTGAAAGCGCCTGTCCGGTGTTTTGGAAATCACCTGTCCGGAAAGAGGAAATCATGGTTTCGGACAGATAATGATTGCGGCGGAGCCGCCATCCTGAAGACTAGAACCTCCAGGATGGGGACACCAGTTGGCTGTTAACGATTATTCGCTCATCGCCGGATCCAATCCGTATACTTCTCTCATAGAGCGATAGTTGGAAGGGTCAGTCGGAACGATATTGATCTTGTAGGCATCGTGCATGATGCGGTCAAGGATGGCTTCAGCAAGAGGGCTGTCATCGCCACCGAGCTGGTCGTACCATCCGCTGGGATCGTACTGGGAGCAGAAGATCGTGGAGGATTTCTTCCGTCTTCTGTGGAGCAGTTCCAGGATGTCATGTTGTTCCGCTTCCGTCGGCTTCAACAGGAGCCATTCATCAATGATGAGCAGGACGGGGTTGGCATACTTGGCCTGAACCTTCTTGTAGGTGCCATCTGTACGCGCCAGATCAAGCTCCAGGAGCATATCGGGCAGGCGCACATACTTTGTTTTATAGCGCTGTTTGCAGGCTTCCATACCGAAAGCGCAAGCCATGTAGGTCTTCCCGCTCCCGGTAGCACCCGTGATGAACAGATTCCGGTGCTCCGTGATGTACTCACAGGTTGCGAGACGTTCGATCAGGCTGCGGTTAAGCTTCCGGCCGGAAGTATAGTTGATATCAGCGATGTAAGCTTCCGGATGATCGAACCCGGCTCCCTTGATCAGACGCTTCAGGCTGTTGCTCTTGCGGTTATTGTATTCAATGTCGACCAGAAGGCCGAAGCGATCCTCGAACGGAACATCCTTCATCCTGGGATCATCCATCTGTGTGATAAAGGCATCTGACATAGAAGTCAGCCGCATTTCAATAAGTTTGTCGATTGTGCTCTGATTGGTCATGGTTCTTACCTCCTGTAGTAGTCAGCACCACGAGTGATGGCGTGCTTGTTCTGAGTTGATGCAGAGTCTGAAGTCTGCAGCTCCGGTTCAATCTTTTCCTGCCCGGCTGCCAAGATGTTTTTGATACTCTTGTAGCTGGGGCTTGCTGTGTAGGAAAGCGCCTTCCGGCACGCTGCTTCCAAACGCTCAGCAGAGTATTTATCTGCCAGTTTCAGAAGCCCCATACAGCTTCGGTAGGACTGCTGCTCAACCCTCTGGGAGGCAAGAATCGCATGAACAACCTTGCACGTATTGGTCCCAATCCGCTCAGCCCATTTGCGGAAACGGTCACCGTTCCATTCCAGATATTTCTGGTGATCGGCAGGCATATGTTCCGTAACAGTGCTGTATTGCCCCTTTCGGCCATACAGACGGCGGTGGGAAGCAATGCGGTTGTAATTGTAAAAGATTTCGATAATAGTGTCAGTTACCCGCACATCCACCTTGCGTTTGATGTATTCGTAAGGAACGGAGTATAGCATTCCGTCGACGGATATGTGAAATG
>NZ_NFIF01000039.1:0-8050 GCF_002161645.1 Blautia sp. An46
GAAGATGTGAGTTCTTTCTTCCAGTTTTCCGGAGATATCCGCAGAATTATGTATACCACAAACATCATAGAAGGGCTGAACCGTCAATACAGGAAAGTCACAAAGACAAAGAGTGTGTTTCCAAGTGATACCGCTCTTGAAAAGATGCTGTTTCTTGCGAGCAGAAATGTAACAAAGAAGTGGACGCAGCGTTATCGGAACTGGGATCAAGTGTTGAACCAACTGATTCTTTTATATGACGAGAGACTGACAGCATACCTGTAAAAGGAAAACAGGAGTGGATGAAAAACTATTCCGCTCCTGTCTTCCCCTTATTCCTTCGGCATTTATAGTATTCCCAGAAAATCCCAGCTTATTCCTGAGGCCGGGTGTGGGCAGAGCCCACGAAAAAGGGATTACCGATGCCGTTATTTGTGCTGCAAAAAATTTTAAAATTCATGTATAACATGAGTCAAATGGGTAATACTATAAACAGATAAGTAATTCGACAGCAAAAAAGCAGAAGTTCCGACAAGACAATTATACATATCTGTTTCTTATCAAAGAAGAATTTTTCCCATAGACACAGAAAATTTTACGCCCTCCCTGGATCTTATGATGAAGTTTGTTTATGTTATACCCGATCGCCAACAGGACACTCTGGGCGGTTACATTTGCATTCCCTCGATATAAATATCGCCTGAATTCCATATCCTCTTTTAGGTTTGCAAAGCTTCCTTCTACCTGTATGCTCCGGTTCATCCGGAGCTGTGTTCCATAATCACTGGTAATCCGTTTGATTGTTTCCTGACGTTTTTCTTTCATCTTTTTCGAAACATACAGTACTTTCTGCCGGTCCTCCATTGGGGTTTTACAGTTGTTTCCCCTGATGCAGTCTGTTTTGAAAGGGCACCCGCTGCATCCGCTGCTCCGATATACGGTAACGGTTCTCCGGTATCCACTGGCCGTCTTTTCTCTCTTTTCATCCTGTACAGTCAATACCTGTCCATTTTTACAGTAATAACAGTCCGCTTTCTCATCGTATTTCATGTGTTCCATCCGCCCGATATCCTGACGGTATTTTCGGGTTTTGGAAATCTCATAGTTCTGGGGTTTGATATAAGCCAGCTGACCGTTTTCTTCGAGAAACAGGTAATTCTCTTCGCTTTCATATCCTGCATCTGCCACAATCTCCTGATATTTAAACGGAAGATGCAGCTCCATATCTTTCAGGAATGGGATCAATGTCCTCGTATCTGTAGGACGAGAACTGATATCCAACCATGTGATGTATTCCGAATCTACTCCATGCTGAAGATTATAAGCCGGTTTCAGCTGCCCATTGTGCATGGCATCTTCTTTCATCCGCATAAAAGTCGCATCCGGGTCTGTTTTGGAATAACTGTTGCGGTCGCCGCATACATAAAGCTTTTTATTGTATTCCTTCAGTTTTGCTATGTATGTTTCCAGAGTTTCCAGCGATTTCTGAAGAAGTGTTTTCCGCCGTCCGGTTCCATGAACAAAGGCAATCCCTTCCTCCTGCCTGATCCTGCACAGCTTTTTCCGCAGTCTTTTTAATGTGTGAAGGGAGATTTTCCCATTATAAGCGATCCTGAAACCGTAAAGATTTTCGCACTCTTCCACAAAGACAGGGATCTTATCGAAAAGTTTTGCCTGATTTTTCGTAACGGCCTTTTTCCAGACAAACGTATATTTATTTGCAGCAGATTCTATTTTCGTTCCATCAATAAAGATACTTTTTCCGGAAATCTCTCCAAGGGAATATAAGAGTTTGGATACCTCGGCCAATGTCTTTTTCGAGCATTGCGCGAAATGCAGAGAAATAAAACGTGCAAAGGTCGCATGGTCAGGTGCTGGTTTTCCTTCCAAAAGATACATGAAGTTGATGTCCCTGCGGCATGCTGTTTCGATATCCCGGCTGGAATAGATCCGGTTCATACTGGCGTAGACCATGATCTTAAACAGCTGTCTCGGAGTCGCCTGATTTTTCTTTATCTTTCCATAAGTCTGATAAAGATCGCTGAGTTCCATTCCCTCCACAAATGCACTCAGAAGACGGACCGGATCATCTGCCGGGATCAAAATTTCCACATCCAGCGGAAGTTTGATTTGATAGTACAGAGAAGATAGGGTATAATCTTTCTGTAAGAGTTTATTTAGTCGCATAAATAAATTTTACACCAAGAGCCAGGCCTTGCACAGACCTGGCTTTTATTGTATCAAGAAAACCACGCGATAGTCGCGTGGTTCCATGAAAGCTTTAGCGGTGTATTCAGAAATAAAAACTCCTAATGTGTATAATAAAAACGTGACCTGCCAGTTACGTAAATAAAAACACATTAGGAGGACCGTATAATGTCAGAACAAAATACAGACGTAAAAAGCTTAGCACATACAAAATGGAATTGCAAATATCATGTGGTGTTTGCTCCGAAATATCGAAGGAAAGTATTTTTTAGCGAAAAGAAAGAAGCGATTCGGGAAATAATCAGAACGCTGTGCCAATGGAAAGGGGTTGAGATAATAGAAGGAGAAGTCTGCCCGGATCATATTCATTTACTTCTGAGTATCCCGCCCAAAATGAGCGTTTCGGGATTCATGGGGTACTTAAAGGGGAAAAGTAGTTTAATGATATTTCAGAGATTCGGGAATATGAAATTCGCATACCGAAACCGCGAGTTTTGGTGTAAGGGATACTATGTGGATACAGTGGGGAAGAACACTGCAGCAATAAAAAGTTACATAGCCAATCAGCTAAAGCAAGATAGGGAAATGGATCAGATTAGCCTATTCGATCCGAGAGACCCGTTTACGGGTAGCAAGTAATCCTGAGCGTGGCTGGCAGGCCGATAAAAAGCGCACTTGTGCGTGGCTAGTAGTATTAGGGCTATGCCCGAAAATGAAAAACCACCCGCTGTGTGGGTGGATATTTATTCTCTGCAAAAAAGTGCTGCCGCACTAATTTAGTGCGACAGCCCCTTCTTAAGACGTAGGCGGAGTATATTTGTGAAAATATGATGGAGCAATTATCGTAACTGTGGTAAAATTTAAATAGAATTATACCAGTACATGAATTATGTTTTAGATAGAATTCATGCGCCTATAAAGAATGAATTTTAGAGGAAATAGAATGGAAAAGAAAAAAGTAACACAAGAAGATATTATGAAACTGTTAGACTCTTGTTATGAAAAATGTTTAAATGGAATACCGATGGTCAGTCCGGGTGTTGAAGATATGGCAAACGATTATTTATCAAAGCATGAGACAAAGGAAAAAGCTTGTAGAGCTATGCTGAAGAATCAAATCGCAAAATGTACGACATCTGGAGTTGTAACAGGCTTTGGTGGATTTATAACAATGCCGGTTGCGATACCTGCAAATATCGGAAGTGTAATTTATGTGCAAATGAGGATGATAGCCTGCACAGCATATATGGCAGATTATGATCTGAATAGTGATCAGACGCAAACTTTTGTATATGCTTGTCTTGCAGGAGTGGCAGTGAATAGTTTGTTGAAACAGGCAGGAATCAAATTTGGTGTAAAATTTGCAAATGGTGTTATAAAAAAGATACCAGGAAAGGTATTAACAAAGATTAATCAGAAGGTTGGCTTCAGATTTATTACGAAATTTGGTTCGAAAGGCATTGTAAATCTTGGAAAGATGTTACCAGGAGTAGGTGCTATTGTAGGTGGCGGACTGGACTTAGTGGAAACGAAGGTTATCGCAGATCGTGCATACAAATGGTTTATGACGGGAGACTTTTCTGTCAAAGGTGAGAGTAACGATGATATTATAGATATAGATGATAATGATTACAATATAGAGAAGTCAGACGAAAAGCAGTATTATTAGGATCCGAGAGAGGGGATATATATGGCATCTAGTAAAACGTATTTAGAATTTGTTTTGGAACAGTTATCTGGATTAGAGGATATTTCATATAGAGCAATGATGGGAGAATTCATTATTTATTATCGGGGTAAAATTATAGGTGGTATTTATGATGATAGATTGCTTGTGAAACCGACGAAATCAGCAGTTGCATATATGCCAACGGCTTCGTATGAACAGCCGTATGAGGGGGCAAAAGAAATGCTATTAGTAGAGGAAGTGGATAATAAAGAATTTTTGGTGGAATTGCTAAGCAACATGTATGGTGAATTACCGCTACCTAAATCAAAAAAGAAAAAATAGTTATTATGAATTATTGATTACTATAATGCGTAAAGTTATTATAATAAAAATGGTCTAAATTAACATACTATAAGGAGAAAAAGATGTTAGAGAAAGAATTGGATATATTTGAAGAATTTGAAATGGAAGATGAGGAGGAGATTGCAATTAGACCATATGAGGTGGATTGCCTTCCAAACGACTACAATATAACAACGTTGATTTCGTTAATTGAAAGAGGATATATGAAAATTCCATCTTTCCAGCGTAACTATGTCTGGAAAAAGGACATGGCTTCAAAATTTATAGAATCAATAATCATTGGATTGCCAATACCACAAATCTTTCTTTTTGAAAGAGAAAGGAACAATTTCTTGGTTATTGATGGGCAACAGAGACTTGTAACAATCTATTTGTTTAAGAAACAACGTTTCCCGAAGAATGCAGAAGCAAGAGGAATAATTAGAAAATATTTATCATTAGGAAAACAAATTCCAGATAGTGAACTTGCAAGTGATAACTTTGAAGATTTTAAATTAAAATTGGCATCTGTAGATGATCAAGAAAATCAACTTAATAAATTGAAATATGATACGTTGACTACGATTGAAAAGTATGATTTTAAAGGGGAATTTGATTTTAATCGTACAATTAGAACGATTACCATAAAGCAAATTGTACCATGTGAAGATGATTCATCTATGTTTGAAATTTTTAGTCGGCTTAATAGTGGTGGAGTGATGTTACGTCCACAGGAAATCCGTATGAGTATTTATTATTCTCCATTTTATGAAACTTTAGTATCAAAGTTAAATGGTAACGAAACTTGGAGAAAATTTGTAGGGAAGAAAGAACCGGATTTGCATATGGGTGATATAGAAGTTTTAGTGCGTGCGTTTGCAATGCTAGATATGGCTGATAAGTATAAATCTCCACTGAAAAATTTTTTGAATGGTTTTTCAAAGAAAGCCATGAAATTTACAAAAGAAGAAATTGAAAACTGTTCAAGAATATTTAACCAGTTTTGTGAAAGTTGTAATTCTTTACCAGAAGACGCATTTAGAAATGATAAGAATAAATTTGTTATTTCTCTTTTTGAAGCAGTTTTTGTAGCAGTTTGTGAGAAAATAAAAAAGGAAGGAACAAAGAATAAAAGGATTACAAATGATAGCTTTAATCAATTGAAAAAGGATACTTCTTTTGCAGAGGCATCTCAAGGAAGTACTGCAAGTGCAGGATCAGTTAAAATTAGGCTAGAAAGAGCACGTGCTATTATTGAATTGAAATAGAGGTAGAATATATGGAGATGAACGAGACTATTCCATTTATTGATGATTTAGTGGAAGATTTCAATAAAGTACAAGAAATAGTTTTGCCAAAAGAACCTACAACAGCTCAAAATCTATCTGTTCATTTAACAAAAATACTGATTTTAGCATGTGCCAGTTATTATGAACAACAATTGCAAGAGGCATATACAAATTATGCACAGCGAGAGTCTGATAGATATGGAGACAGACCACATGGGTTTGATAATGACAAAAGAGATAAAAGTGTATATCAGAAATTTTCTTTTGGAAGAATTGAAGATTCGGGAGATTGCAGACAGTTACCGGAAGTAAAACGGATGTTAGAACCATTGAAATTTTTTGGAGAGAAATTTCAGGATAAAGTATATAATGAAATAAATGGTAACGAAGAGAAAGAAAGACAACTAAAGGCATTTCAGGAAATTTTTGCAATTCGTAATCTTATTGCTCACCAGACCTTTGTTGAATTTACAAGTAATAGAATCAGAGGGAAATCTTTTTCTGATATAAAACAAATGCATGAGGATGCACTTGAATTTGTAAGGTATTTAAAGACAAAATTCTCATAGTGATTTTTATAAAAATAATGTATAATACATAAAAAGATTGACACCATATACGACACCACATATAATATACGTAGGAGGTATAACAAATGTCAAAGTGGGATAAACTGATAACACGTATATGCAATTTATCGAAAGACCTCCGATTTGATGAGTTACGGAAGGTATTGGAAAGCTACGGATACGAAATGAATGCACCAAGAAGTGGAAGCAGTCATTACACTTTCAGAAAGCAAGGGTGTATGCCAATTACAATACCAAAGCATGAACCAATCAAGAAAGTATATGTAGAAATGGTAAGGCAGATTGTAGAAAGTGAGGCGAAGAATGATGAAGACGCTGAATGATTATATGACAATGTCCTATCGTATGGAAATTGTGGAAGACAAAGATGAAGGCGGATTTGTAGTTTCTTATCCGGATTTGCCTGGTTGCATTACTTGTGGTGAGACAGTGGAGAGTGCGGTAGCAAATGCACTGGATGCAAAAAAAGCATGGATTGAAGCTGCATTAGAAGACGGTGTAGAGATTCATGAACCAGACAGTCTGGAAGACTATTCTGGACAGTTTAAATTAAGAATTCCACGAAGCCTACACAGATCACTGGCAGAGCATTCTCAGAGAGAAGGAATCAGTATGAATCAGTATTGCGTGTACCTTCTTTCCAGAAATGATGCAGTGTATTCAAAATAAAGAATGTGTAGGGTTGGTAAAGAGAAATTTACAGTCTATAAAACAATTTAATAGTGGAGGGGTACAATGGATAAGGTATGTTTTATAATAACACCTATTGGAAAAGAAGGTACAGAAATACGAAAAAATGCAGATGAAGTTTTAGAATATATTATCAATCCAGTCTGTGACTCGTTTGGTTATTCTGTTGTGCGAGCTGATAAAATGACAAACAGTGGATTAATTACGAAGGCGATTATAGAACAAATTATTTCTGCTGATTTAGTAATTGCTGATTTGACTGGAAGTAATCCAAATGTATTTTATGAATTAGCTATTAGACATTCATATCGTAAACCGGCGATTCAGATTATAAAGGGAGACGTGAATATACCTTTTGATATAGCTAATATGAGAACTATATCATATGAAACAACATTGAGTGGTGCTGATTTAGCTAAGAAGGATATTGAGGCTATGATGCAAGCTATTGAAAATGGTGAAACGGTTCATAACCCAGTTAGTGAAGTAAGTGCATTGTTAAATATATCAGAGAATAGTGCAGTAGAAAATGCGGAGATATTATCAACATTGTTACTAGAAGTGCAACAAATTCCAGATAGTATGAAAGAACTTGAAAGCAATATTGAAACTAGATTTTCACAAATGCTTTCTGCATTTATAGAAACAATAAAACATGAACAAGTTGGTAGTGCTGTTAAGCCAGAGGACAAATTACTTGAAATTTTTATGAATAAGTTGATGGAGAATCCACAAAAGGGAATGCAGAGTTTTGATGCATTAATGAAATTACAAGAAAAGATGGATAAAGCCCAAAATAATCAAAAATAAAAGTTCTGGCAACAAATTGGCAACAGAAAATCAGTGAGCCAAAGTAATATATACAACTGAAATAAAATAACGGCAAAAAAGATACAAAACTTAAACAAATGTGTTTAAGAATATCTTTGGATTTGCCGAGTTTGAGTAAGTAAAGAAATCTGAGAACCCGCATAAACAGGGCGTTTGCGACGCATTAGGGGTCTATTTGATAACAAAATGATAACACTGGATGAAAAGCATTTATTCACTTTTCGTCAGAGGTTATCAGGTAAATCCAACTGAAACCGATAGAAAAGGTCTTACTGAATTGAGTGAAATCAATTTGGCAAGACCTTTTTTGTTGGCTTTTTTTAATCTGTATTGGTAAGTAGGTAATCATCCGTATCTTCAAATCCCTTCCTGCATTTGATAAGATGTTCTCAAATGATGGAGGTGATACCAATAGAGATGGATGGCAATAAAATCTCAAAAACTGATCTCTG
>NZ_NFIF01000004.1:0-210442 GCF_002161645.1 Blautia sp. An46
ATTCGCTCCCTCTACGGAATTGCTGAACAGCCAGTTCTTCCGGCCTACTGCGAATGGACGGATCGCATTCTCGCTGAGATTATTGGTAAAGCTGCACCGCCCGTCTTCCAGATAGGTCTCTGCTGTATCACGCCGGTTGAGAACGTAATTCACGGCTTTATCCATCCGGGTATTCCGGACTGGCTTCTGCTGATCGAGCCACGACCAGAAAGCCTCCAGAACAGGTTTTTCCTTCTCGAGACGCAGCTGCTTCCGCTTTTCATAATCACCGGGATACTTTTTGTTAATGGAGTCCTCAATGGCGAATAACCGGCTGCAGTACTGGACTCCCTGCACTGCCGGCTGGCTGTAGTCATACTGTTTCCCTTTGGGAACGGCATCGATAAAGTATCGACGGATATGCGCCCAGCAAGAACAGCGTCGGATCCCTGGAAGATTGTTGTATCCCTGATATCCATCCGTTTCCAGGTATCCGCTGTAGCCTTCCAGGAACTCCCTTGCATGGCTGCCGCTCCTGGTCGGGGAATAGCCATACAGGATGATCGCCGGAAGCCCGTCCTCGCCGCTTCGGAACAGCCACATGAATGATTGGGTCTGTGCCCGGCGCCCTTCCTCGTTCAATACCTGAACCCGGGTTTCATCTGCCATTGCAAAGCTCCGTTTCAGCAGCTCACGGTGGAAGTAATCATACATTGGCTGGAAATAGTTCTGTGAACAGCAGATGATCCAGTTGGCAAGGGTGGTCCGGCTGATCTGAGCCCCATACTGTTTCCAGTCTTTCTCCTGCCGGTAAAGGGGAAGCCCGTTGGCATACTTCTGATACATGGTCCATGCAACAGTGGATGCTGAGGCAGGACCTTTCCCTACCAGAGCCGCCGGAACTTGAGACTTTATGATCACAGGCTTTTCTGTATCGCCGAGTCCTTCCTTGCAGGATGGGCAGCCATAACTCTGGCTGTAGTATTCAATCACTTTACAAGTAGCTGGAATGAATTCCAGTTCCCGGCGGACATACTCTTCGCCGATCAGGACCATCTGCGTGCCGCATACCGGGCAGACCTGGTCTTCTTCCGGAAGAGGGATCACTACTTTTTCAACCTTCAGGCCTTTGAAGAGATCCTCATGGGCTGCCTTCTTTTTACGGGTATGCTCCCGGATCACGGTCTCTTCTTCCGGTAAAGAGGGGTCTTGTTCCATTTCCGCTTCATCGAAGAGATTCTGTTGTCCCGGAATATCATCGGATCTTTTTTCGCTGGATGAGCCGAAAAGCTTTTTGGTCAGATAATCTACCTGTTCCTGAAGCGCTTTCTCGTGACCGGATTTTTCGTCAATAATAAGACGGAGAGACCTGATCAGCTCAGTCTGTTCAGATACCATTGTTTTCAGTTGTGATACTGTATCTTTCAGCTCTCGGAGCTGGATATCTTTTGCACTGGAAGCCATCGTTTCTCTCCTCGGATTTGATACCTTTATTGTACCAGAAACGAAACTTTTACTAAAGGGAAATGGCTCCTGAAAAATGCCGAATTTAAAAGGAATTTCTGGATTTTTCTGTGCAGGATTTTTATTGGAATCCAGATACTTTTCACTCTGCTTTGAGGGCTTTGGGCTGGTCAAGATCGATCCCCGACATCAGCCAGTCAAACTCCCGCCAGGAAAGGTTCCGGACCTCCGACTGCTTCCTGGGCCATTGATAGCCGCCGCGGACAGACAAACGCTTATAGATCAGGACGAAGCCGTCCGGTTCCTTGAACAAGGCCTTGATCCTGTCCCGTCTTCTTCCACAGAAAAGGAAGAGAGCACTGGACGAGGGATCCATCTTAAGCTGGTCCTCGATAACAGCACAGAGTCCGTCAATGGATTTGCGCATATCGGTGTAGCCGCAGACAATGTAGATCTTCTCAAGTCCGGAGATATCGCCTAACATGAGAGCTCCTGAAGCAGGCGGAATGTCCTGGTGAGCAGGACAGGATCTGCATCATTGCTGATGCGGACCGTGATCTCCTTCATAGCAACTTCGATCGTATGTGAATTGTCAAGGTACGGGGTTTGCATCCGTGATGCTGTATGCTGTTCCGGAATGTGATCCGGCACAATGTCAATGGGGACCACGTCCTGTTTCGGGCGGGGAACCGGGGGATGACCGTAATTCGCTGCCGGGATCTGATCCGCTGCGGCTTTCCGGCAGCGGCTGACCCAGTTGTAAAAAGTGCTTACTGCAATGTTATTTTCACGACACCAGTCAGCATCTGTCATGCCGCTCTGTCGGCATTCATTGATAAGCCTGATCTGTTCCGCCATTGGAACGCGGGCTTTGCGAGTACCTGCCATAACCTATCCTCCATAATTGTAGTGAAATAGTCTAAATATCTATCGACTACAATTATAGGCAAAACTTGAGGATCTGGAAATCCGCAGGAATATTTGGCGCTTACTTTTCAAGTGTTAATGCAATTAGCCATTGACCTTAGCCAAAAAACTTATACTACCGATACTTAATAACCATATCCCTAAAGCTTTCTACAAAATCAGAAACCGCTTCTTCATTGGTAACCCAGGAAGTGCAGAACCGAAGGCAGGTATGGTCCGGATCCGGCTTGCACTGGAAAGTGGTCAGATACTTACTGTTGATTTCCTCAGCCAGTTCATTGGGGAAAATGGGGAAAATCTGATTGGTAGGAGCATCGCACAGCAAGGGGATTCCGGTTTCCGCAAAGACTTCCTTGATAGGCTCCATGCGCCGGATACTTTCCTTTCCCAATTCTATGTAAAGATTATCTTTAAACAATTCTCCAAACTGAACGCCGATCATCCATCCTTTTGCCATAATAGCTCCCCGCTGTTTCATGTTAAAGCGGAAATGATCTTTAAATTCCTCCCGGATAAGGACCAGGGCCTCTCCAAACATGGCTCCTGACTTGGTACCTCCGATATAAAAGGCATCACATAATTTAGGCAGGTCCGGGAAGGTCAGGTGAGAGACCTCTTCTGCTGCCAGTGCAGCAGCCAGACGGGCTCCGTCCATATACAGATACAAATGATGGCGCTGACAGAATCCGTAGAGAACTTCCAGCTCTTCTTTTGTATATACGGTGCCGATTTCTGTAGGATTTGATATATAAACCAGCCTGGGCTCTACCCAGTGCTCATTTTCATGAAGGTCCAGAACCGGACGGATCAGGTCGGGTGTTAATTTGCCGTCTTCTGTGGAAATAGAGAAGACTTTGTGTCCGGTAGCTTCGATAGCGCCTGTTTCATGGGTGTTGATGTGCCCTGTCTGAGCACTGATCACTGCCTCATAAGGCTTTAATACATGAGAAATAAAAGTGAGATTCGTCAGAGTCCCGCCTGAGATAAAGTGGATATCTGTGCTGTAATCTTCCAATGCCTCTTGAATCAGTTCCCGGGCAGCATTGGAATGTTCATCCAGTCCGTAAGAGTTATTTTGGTGATAGTTAATGGTTTCCAGGGCCCTGAGAATATTCGGATGGGCGCCTTCGCTGTAGTCGTTCTGAAAACTATACATGAGTATACCTCTCTTCCTGTGTGAAAATTCCGGAAACTACTTCCGGATAGCCCAAAAGACAAGCTGTAGATACATTTTAACATAAAAAATCTTTTCTGCACAGAGGAAATTCTCTCCTTTGGAAACCTTCAATCCTGTATTTGACAGTCCAGGGCTCAGTGTATAAAATAACTATATCAGATATTAAAGAAAGGAATCATCTATGGAATTTTATAAATATCACAGTCTGGGAAACGATTATCTGGTATATGATATCCGGAAAAATCAGGAGGAGCTGGACCAGGAAAAAATCGTCCGGGTTTGCAGCCGGAACTTTGGTATCGGGTCTGACGGTATTGTGGCAGGTCCCTATGAAAAAGACGGGAATATGTATGTGCGGGTTTTTAATCCGGACGGCACAGAGGCGGAGCAGGGAGGAAATGCCCTGAGGATCTTTGCCCATTATCTGAAAGCTATTGGAGATATACAGAAAGAATCTTTTGAATTATACACCAAGAGCGGGATTTCCCAGATCAGATATCTGAACAGAGAGGGGAACCGGATCCAGATGACCATGGGAAAACTCCGCTTTTCCAGCAAAGCCCTGGGACTTTCAGGCCCCGACAGAGAGGCAGTCCATGAATTTTTTAATTTCGGAGGGGAAGAATATGACTGTACCTGTGTTTCCGCAGGAAATCCTCACTGTGTCATTGTGCTGGAAGATACGGACAGAGAGACCGTATGCCGGATAGGAAAATATTCTGAAAGGGCAGAATGTTTTCCTGAGGGAATCAATACCGAAATCGTGAAAATATTAGATAAAAATAATATTGAAATTGAAATCTTTGAACGAGGAGTAGGCTATACCCTGGCCTCTGCTACCGGCGCCTGTGCTGCAGCGGGAGCGGCATATAAGCGGGGGCTCATTGATTCTGACGTTATGGTCCACATGCCGGGAGGAAAACTCTGGACTCAGATTGACGAAGACTGGGAAGTAAAGATGATCGGAAGCGTAAAGCGGATATGTAAAATCCAGCTGTTTGAGGACTTTTTTCAGGGAATCTAAGTTGTTGGGGACTTGTTTTTTGAAAAAGATGTGATATACTAGCCACAGCGGGATGGTTTTAGAAACCACCGAAGAACATTGAAGTATACAGCAGTAAGGGGCGGGAGCAGTACTTTCGTCCCCTTTTCCCATGTATAAACTGCACATATCATAGCAGAAAGGAGATTTCACAATGACAAAAATTGATATTTTTTCTGGATTTCTGGGAGCCGGAAAGACCACACTGATCCAGAAGCTTTTAAAAGAAGCTTATAAAGGAGAGCAGGTCGTGCTGATTGAAAATGAATTTGGAGAAATCGGCATTGACGGCGGATTTTTGAAAGAAGCAGGCATTGAGATACGGGAAATGAATTCCGGCTGTATCTGCTGCTCTCTGGTAGGAGACTTTGGAGAAGCTTTAAAGGAAGTAATCGGAAAATACAGCCCGGACAGGATTATCATTGAGCCTTCAGGAGTAGGGAAACTTTCCGATGTGATCAAAGCTGTGCAGAAGATTGAAGATTCAGTTGACATAAAGTTGAACAGCTTTACCACTTTGGTAGATGTAACTAAATGCAAAATGTATATGAAAAATTTTGGAGAGTTCTTCAGCAACCAGATTGAATATGCAGGAACCATTATCCTCAGCCGTACAGACACAGAAAAGGCAACTCAGGAGAAAGTAGAGGCGGCAGTAGAGCTGATACGTTCCTTAAACAAGACTGCAGCTGTGATCACCACACCTATAGCACAGCTTTCAGGGGAAAAGATACTGAACACTATGGAGAATAATACTTCCCTGGAAAAAGAGCTGATGGAAGAAGAAACCTGCCCGGTATGCGGCGGCCATCACCATCATCACGACCATGAGCATCATCATGAAGGATGCGATCATGATCATCACCACCATGACCATGAAGAATGTGACCACCATCATCATGACCATGAGGAATGTGATCACGACCACGACCATCATGATCATGAGGAATGTGGCCACGACCATCATCATCACGACCATGAAGGCTGCGGCCATGACCATCATCATGGACATCACCATGCAGATGAAGTCTTTACAAGCTGGGGCAAAGAGACTGTAAAGGCTTATTCTCAGGAGGAAATCCAGAAGATTCTGGATACTCTGTCTGAGGATGGATCTTATGGAATGGTGCTGAGGGCCAAAGGCATGGTAGAAGGCAAAGACGGACAGTGGATTTATTTCGATATGGTTCCCGGTGAGGCGGATATCCGTCAGGGCGCTCCAGATTATACAGGAAGGCTTTGCGTCATTGGTTCCAAGCTTGCAGAGGATAAACTGGCCGAGCTCTTTGGCGTATAATAATTATAGAAGGGATTGGACAAAGATATGGAAGAAGAAATCAGAGTTCCCATATATTTTATGGCAGGATTCCTGGAAAGCGGCAAGAGTACCTTCCTGGATTTTACGATTGATCAGGATTATTTTCAGATAGATGGTCCCACGCTTCTTATCCTCTGTGAAGAGGGAGAGGTGGAATTTGACCCTAAAAAACTGAAGAAAAGCAGGACCAGCGTAGAAGTTATCGATAAATTTGAAGACCTGACGCCAGAGCGCCTGGTGGCTTATGATGCATTCTATCGGCCAGAGCGGGTGATCATTGAATACAACGGTATGTGGCAGGTAAGCAAGTTTGAAGAGATGCAGCTTCCAAAGGACTGGGGCCTTGTACAGCAGATCGTTACTGTAGACGCCAGTACCTTCCAGATTTACATGAACAACATGAAGTCTCTGTTTGTAGAAATGGTAAGAGGAGCAGATATGGTCCTCTTTAACCGCTGTACAAAGGACATGCCCCTGGCTTCTTTTAGAAGAAGCGTGAAGGTAGTGAATCAGTCTGCTGAAATTATTTTTGAGGATGATGAAGGTGAGATTGAAGACATTTTCGCTGAGAAAATGCCTTTTGATGTGGAAGCAGATGTCATTGACATTATGGATGAAGACTATGGTATCTGGTTTATTGACGCCATGGACCATCCGGAGACTTATGAAGGCAAAAAAGTATCCTTTACTGCCATGGTGCTGAAATCTAGAGAACTGCCCAAAAATGTTTTTGTGCCCGGAAGAATGGCCATGACCTGCTGTGCAGATGATACCAGCTTTATTGGATATATCTGCAGAACACCAGAGGCCAAAAACCTGAAAACCGGAAAATGGGTGAAGCTGGTAGCTGAGGTAGGATATGAATATGTAGAGTCTTATCATAAGGAAGGACCGGTGCTTACTGCCATTTCTCTGGAGCCTGCAGAACCTCTGGCTCAGGAGCTGGTATATTTTAATTAAGGAGAATCATATGTTTTTGATAGCAGGCCTTGGAAACCCAGGGAGACAGTATGAAAAGACCAGACATAATATGGGATTTGACACCATAGATGAATTAATTGAACGTCACAGGATTCCTCAGGGAGGGATTGCCCATAAGGCTATGTACGGCAAGGGAATTATCAACGGAGAAAAGGTGATTCTGGCAAAGCCCCTTACCTACATGAATTTAAGCGGAGACTCCCTCAGGGAATTCGTAAACTATTATAAACTGGATCCGGAATCAGAGATGATCGTCATTTATGACGATATCGATCTGGAGCCGGGGCAGATACGTATCCGCAAAAAAGGCAGTGCCGGAGGCCATAATGGAATTAAGAGCATTATCGCCCAGCTTGGCACTCAGAACTTTTACCGGGTGAAAGTCGGCGTGGGAGCGAAACCTAAGGGATGGGACCTGGCAGATTATGTGCTGGGCCGTTTTTCACCTCAGGAAAGAGAATTGGTGGATCAGGCCGTTGTACAGGCGGCAGAGGCGGTGGAGATGATTCTTTCCCAAGGGATAGAAGCGGCTATGAACCACTATAACGGAGCTGCCAAAAAGAAAAAAGCAAAAACCCAGGAAGAGGCGGAAAGCCCGCAGGAGTAGATTATGCAGGTATTTATGCAGCCATTGGAAAATTTAACAGAGTACCGGGAGATACGGTCAAGACTTCCGAAAAACCGGGGAGTCCTTCAGCTCTCCGGCTGTGTGGAATCACAGAAAGCCCATATGATGTATGGGCTTTTTCGCGGTATGCAGAAAGATGCTAAAAGAGAAAATATGAATTGTCTCATCATAGCGGAGAACGATCTGAAAGCCAGGGAAATCTACGAAGATTACCGGATGTATGACCAGGAGGTTTACCTCTATCCGGCCAAGGACCTGATCTTCTTTCAGGCCGATGTACATGGAAATCTGCTGACAAGAGACCGGATGAAGGCGGTGGCTGCCCTTTTGGAGAAGAAAGGGGTTACTGTGATCACCAGTATAGGCGGCTGCATGGACTATCTTCTTCCTCTGGAGGTTATAAAGGACCATACTCTTGTCTTTAAAAGCGACAGTCCGGTAGAACTGGGGAAACTGAGAAAACAGCTTCTGGGTATGGGATATGAGGGAAACGCCCAGGCAGAGGCTCCGGGACAGTTTTCTGTCAGAGGCGGCATCATAGATATTTTTCCTCTGACTCTGGATAATCCGGTGCGGATCGAGTTGTGGGGAGATGAGATTGATTCTATACGAAGTTTCGACCCGGAAAGCCAGCGTTCTATAGAAAATCTGGAAGAAGTTACTATTTACCCGGCAGCAGAGATGGTCCTGGACCAGGAGGTCCTGGAAAAAGGTCTGAAGGCCATCGAAAAAGAGAAAAAAGCCATGGTAAAAAAATTCCGAGATGATTTTCTGACCGAAGAAGGGGCCAGGCTTACCCGGATGGTAGAAGAGGCTGTGGATAGCCTGAAAGAGTATCAGGACTTTTCAGCAGCAGAACATTTTGTACGGTATTTTTATAAGAATGCGGTAACTTTTCTGGATTATTTTCCCGCAGAAGATACTCTGGTATTTCTGGATGAGACCAATCGACTGACGGAACAGGGGAATGCCATTGAAACAGAATTTCGGGAGAGCATGGAGCATCGGTTGGAGAAAGGATACCTTCTGGCCGGACAGACAGACCTGCTCATGCCCTGCCGCCAGGTGATCCAGAACATAAATAAGAAAAACTGCGTATCTCTGTGTACCATGGAACAGCAGAGAGGAGACTGGGATATCCGGGAGCAGTTTTATACTACAGTAAAATCTGTCAGTCCCTACAACAACAGCTTCGAGCTGCTGGTTAAGGACATGGAATACTTTAAGAAAAATGGATATCAGGTTTTACTTCTTTCTCCTTCACGTACCAGAGCTGCCAGACTGGCAAAGGACTTAAGCCAGGAAGGACTGAACAGCTTTTACACAGAAGATATGGACCGGACCATTGCTCCGGGAGAAATCATGACAGCTTTTGGCCACGCCAGGAGAGGCTTTGAGTATCCTCTCATCAAGTTTGTGCTGATCACGGAAACAGATATCTTCGGACAGGAAAAGAAGAAAAAGAGGAAGAAGACAGAATACAGCGGCAAACGTATCCAGAATTTCAGCGAGCTGAGCGTTGGTGATTATGTGATCCATGAAAATCATGGACTGGGAATCTATAGAGGAATTGAGAAGATTGATGTAGACCGGGTAGCTAAGGACTACATTAAGATTGAGTATGGAGATAACAGTACCCTGTATATCCTTCCCAATCAGCTGGACCTGCTTCAGAAATATGCAGGAGCTGACGCTAAAGCCCCTAAGCTGAATAAACTGGGAACCCAGGACTGGAATAAGACAAAGACAAAGGTAAAAGGCGCAGTCAAGAATATCGCTAAAGATCTGGTGGCCCTTTACGCTGCAAGGCAGGCCCAGTCCGGCTATCAGTATGGAAAAGATACCGTATGGCAAAGGGAATTTGAGGAAATGTTTCCTTTTGAGGAGACAGAAGACCAGCTGGCAGCCATAGAGGCCACCAAGGGAGATATGGAGAGCACTAAGATCATGGACCGTCTGATCTGCGGAGACGTGGGATACGGCAAGACGGAGATTGCCATCCGGGCTGCCTTTAAGGCGGTTCAGGAAAGCAAACAGGTGGTATATCTGGTGCCCACTACCATTCTGGCCCAGCAGCATTACAATACCTTTGTCCAGAGAATGAAGGATTTTCCTGTGCGTATTGACCTTCTGTGCAGATTCCGTACTCCGGCAGAACAGAAGAAGACCATTGAAGACCTTAAGAAAGGCCTGGTGGATATTGTCATAGGCACCCATCGTGTCCTTTCCAAAGATATAAAGTATAAAGATCTGGGACTTCTGATCATTGACGAGGAGCAGCGTTTTGGGGTTACCCATAAAGAAAAGATTAAAAAACTAAAGGAAAATGTAGACGTTCTCACACTGACTGCCACACCTATTCCCAGAACCCTTCACATGAGCCTGATCGGTATCCGGGACATGAGCGTACTGGAAGAAGCACCTATGGATAGAATGCCTATCCAGACATTTGTTATGGAATACAATGAAGAACTGGTCCGGGAGGCGATAACCAGGGAGCTGGCCAGAGGTGGTCAGGTGTATTATGTATACAATCGGGTGAATGACATTGACGAGATCGCCAACCGGGTGGCAAAACTGGTACCGGAGGCTAATGTGGCCTTTGCCCATGGGCAGATGCGGGAGCACCAGCTGGAGAAGATCATGTATGGCTTTATTAACGGGGATATTGACGTACTGGTATCCACTACTATTATTGAGACAGGGCTGGATATTTCCAATGCCAATACCATGATTGTCCACGATGCAGACCAGATGGGACTTTCTCAGCTTTACCAGCTTCGTGGCCGTGTGGGCCGCTCTAACAGAACAGCCTATGCCTTCCTTATGTACCGCAGAAATAAAATGCTCAAAGAAGTTGCAGAGAAAAGGCTCCATGCTATTCGGGAATTTACAGATCTGGGCAGCGGATTCAAGATTGCCATGCGGGACCTGGAAATCCGTGGAGCGGGAAATCTTCTGGGTGCTGAGCAGCATGGTCATATGCAGGCAGTGGGTTATGACCTGTACTGTAAAATGCTGGACGAGGCAGTGAAAGAGGCAAAAGGCATTAAACAACAGGAAGACTTTGAGACTGCCATTGATCTGGAACTGAACGCCTTTATCCCGCCGAAATATATTCCCAATGAATATCAGAAGCTGGATGTATATAAACGTATTGCAGCTATTGAGTCGCAGGAAGAGTATGAAGATATGCAGGAAGAACTTATGGACCGGTTCGGAGAGCCTCCTAAAGCAGTGGAGAATCTCCTGGCAATAGCAGCCCTTAAGGCTCTTGCCCATAAGGTTTATATTACAGAAATCAAGCAGACAGGAAAAGACGTAAAAATTACAATGTTTAAACGGGCAAAACTGGACCCTGCAGGATTTCCTGGAATATTGGAAAAATATAAGAATAATCTGAAGATGCATTTGGAAGAGCCGCCTTATTTCCAGGTTTTCCTTAAAGGAAGAAAACCAAAAGAAACCCTGGATGTGCTGGTGCTTCTGAAAAGTATCCTAACAGATTTTCTTCCATTGGCGGAGGAATAAGGCTTTCACAGTATGTTCACATTCTTCGGGGAAAATGGCTCTTGCCCCGGAGAATAAAAGCGTCTATAATGGGAAAAGGACATTTTTTGTAACTACAGGAGGAGATTATGAATAAAGCAGCTAAGAAAATAACAGGTGTTCTTCTGGCGGGAGCATTGGGAGCAGCGGCTCTGGCAGGATGTAATACTCCTATGGATGGGACCCAGCCTCTCCTTACTTCCGGGGAAGATACCATAACTGTAGGAACCGGAAACCTGATGCTGAGGATGAATCAGGCGACTATGCTATCTTATTATTCTATGATGGGAGGCAGCACCACTGGAATCTGGTCTCAGGATTCAGGAGAAGGAGAGACCTACGGAGATACGACCAAGGCAAATGTGCTGGATGAACTGGAGAACATGCTGGTCCAGAAACAGCATGCGGCAGATTATGATGTGTCCATTTCAGAGGAAGAGCAGAGTAAGATTGAAGAGGCGGCCAAGGCCTTTATGGATGCCAATACAGAAGAAACCATCCAGACTTTATCAGTTACTCAGTCAGATGTGGAGACACTTCTGGAGCTTTATACCTATCAGACAAAGATGTATGACCCGATGGTAGCAGATGTAGATACAAATGTAGAAGATTCTGAGGCTGCCCAGAGCAGGATTACTTACTGCAGGATTGATATCAGCGATACCCAGAATGACGACGGAACTACAACACCTCTTACAGACGAAGAAAAACAGGCCAAGAAAGACCAGGCCCAGGCTATCCTGGATCAGCTTCAGGCCTCTGCAGATCCGGCCAGTGCAGATATGGACGCTATTGCCAAAGGTGTCAGCGAGGACCTTAATGCAGTAGACAATACTTTCGGTGATGATGACACACTTCTGGATGATAAACTGAAAGAAGCAGCAAAAACCCTTCAGGACGGACAGGTTTATGGTGAGGTAGTGGAAGGAGAGAACGCATATTTCGTAGTAAGAATGGACAGCGTTCTGGACAGAGAGGCTACAGACCAGGAGAAAGAATCCATTGTATCTGAAAGACAGCAGGAAGCATATAATGATCTTCTGGACCAGTGGAAAGAAGAGACAGATATAACTGTTAATAACGACCAGTGGGAGAAAGTCACGCTTACAGATACAGAGCAGTATACCATTAAACAGCCTGAGACAGAAGAAACTACAGAAGACAGTACCGCCGATACCACAGAGAGTACAGGCGATACTGAGGCCGCAGAGGATACAACAGGTGAGACAGAAGAAGCTGCATCTGAAGAGAGCCAGACAGAAGGTTCTGCAGATACCCAGACAGAGGCTGGAAGTTCAGAAGACGCAGCAGCTTCTGAATAGGAGGCTTGGGCATAGAGTAGGAACTCTGACAGATATATATAGGTAATGATTATGAAAAAATTTGAAAAGCTTGTCCGGGATAGAATTCCAGAGATAATGGTTCAAAATGGACAGAACCCTCATATTCGCATTCTTGATGAGGAAGAGTACCAGAGAGAATTGGAAAAGAAACTGCAAGAAGAGACAGAAGAGTACATAATGGATAAGAATGAAGAAGAGTTAGCAGATATTCTTGAGGTTATAGATGCCATTATTGAATCTAAACATTTTTCTATGGAAGATATTTTGAAAATAAAAGAGTCAAAAAGAAAAAGCCGAGGAGGATTTCAGAAAAAAATATTTCTTATTAAGTAAATGTAGAGAAAACCTTCTCATGGCTATATAGGATAAAGTTAAAATTTTATAGATTGCCTAGTTGTATATTAAGGGCATGTACCTTACGTATGGAATTTTATTCCTCCCAGGTACATGCCCAATAATTTTATATATGATTGCGAGATTTTTCAAAAGCATGGATCCAGTCAGACTTCAGAAAATAAATTAAAAATACAATAGAGCTTAAGGTCCAGGTTAAAGGATAAGCCCAGAAGATCACCCTTATATTGGGAATCAGCCTTACTGTGACAGTTATGTAAGTTACCCGGATGATGCACCAGCATGCCAGCATGACCAGCATCGGCACGGTGGACTTTCCTGCACCCCGTAAAATTCCGGCCATACAGTGGGAAAAGGCAAGGAGAAAATAAAATAAGGTGACTACACGGGCCTGAGCTGTGCCATAGGAAATTACTTCCGGAGTGCTGCTGAAGGCAGAAATCAGCACAGGGGCCAGTCCATAAATCACCAGGCCAATAAGTTCCGCAAGGGTAATAGAACAGACAACCCCAAAGACAGCACCTTTTTTGGCCCGCTGGTATTCCTTTGCTCCTAAATTCTGGCTGATAAAAGTGGTAAGGGCCAGGGCAAAGCAGGTGATAGGAAGAAATCCGAAGCCTTCTACTTTAGAGTAGGAACCGCAGCCGGCTACAGCCATTTCTCCGAACTTGTTAATGTTGGACTGGACCACAACATTTGCCAGAGAAATAATAGAGTTCTGCAGTCCTGCCGGAAGGCCGTTTGCGATGATCTGCCGCAGGACCAGAAAATCCAGACGGATTTTGGAAAGGCGTACCCGATATTCTTCAGGACTTCTCATAAGCTGCCACAGACAGAGAAAAGCACTGATAAACTGGGAGATAATGGTGGCCAGAGCTGCAGAGCCTACTCCCAGGTGAAAGACGCCTACAAAAAGCAGGTCCAGCACAATGTTCACTATAGAGGAAATTACCAGGTAGATCAGAGGATGACGGCTGTCTCCTACAGACTGGAGGATTCCCACCATAAAGTTATACATGACGAAAGCCAGGGAACCGCTGAAGTAGATCCGGAAGTAGGTAATAGAATTGGGGAGGACTTCTGAAGGCGTACCCATAAGGACTAAAATCTGAGGCGCCGCCAGAACGCCTACAACAGTGAGAAGAATTCCGGAAATAAGCCCCAGAGCCATAATGGTATGGATGGCTCTCTGGACAATATGAAATTTCTTGGCGCCGTAATACTTGGCTACCACTACGCCTGCACCGATAGCAAGACCGTTAAAAAATCCCACCATGAGAAAGATCAGATTTCCTGAGGAGCTTACCGCAGCCAAAGCGGTGCTGCCCAGGAATCTTCCCACAATGAGAGAATCCGCTGTATTATAAAGCTGTTGGAAGAGATTGCCGAAGAAAAGCGGTATGGCAAAAAAAACGATCCTTTTCCAGATAGGACCAGTGGTCATAGAAACTGCTGAAGAATTACTGCTCATGATATAAATATCCCCCTTCTGTCTTAATAGTTCAGCTATGCATAGTATAGTTCTGCACAAGAAAAAAAGCAATCCAAAGTCATAGAATCTTGCCCCTATCCCGACGGGAGGAGTATAATATTATAAATGTTTTGAGGATTGCGGGAGCACATAGTGCGGAGCAATCAGGTATCATAATATTAAGAAAAGAAGGTTATATTCATGTATATATCAGATTTACATATTCACTCCAGGTTTTCCAGGGCTACCAGCAAGGAAGGAGACCCGGAACATCTGGAACTTTGGGCCAGGAAAAAGGGAATCCATCTGGTGGGAACGGGAGATTTTACACACCCTCAGTGGAGAGAAGAGCTTAAAGAAAAACTGGAACCTGAAGGAAACGGTCTGTACAGGCTGAAAAAGGAATATCAGATTCAGGACGGCATGACGCCGGATAACATAGAACCGCGATTTGTGGTAACCGGGGAAATCAGTTCCATTTATAAAAAGAATGACAAGACTCGAAAGGTACATAACCTTCTGATACTTCCTGGCCTGGAAGAAGCAGACCGCCTCTCTGCCAGGCTGGAAGAAATTGGAAACATTCATTCTGACGGACGGCCTATTCTGGGCCTTGACTGTCGGGATCTTTTAGAGATTATGCTGGAGACAGCAGAGACGGGAATCTTCGTTCCAGCCCACATCTGGACTCCTCATTTCGCTATGTTTGGAGCTTTCTCCGGATTTGATACCGTGGAGGAGTGCTTTGAAGACCTGACCCCTTATATTCATGCAGTGGAGACCGGTCTTTCTTCAGATCCGCCTATGAACTGGAGAGTTTCTGCCCTGGACAGATACCAGTTGATTTCTAATTCAGATGCCCATTCTCCGGGAAAACTGGGAAGGGAGGCTAATCTGATGGATACAGAGCTTTCTTATGAAGGTCTTTGGAAGGCTATTCAGACAGGAGAAGGCCTGGAGGGAACCATCGAGTTTTTTCCGGAAGAAGGAAAATATCATTATGACGGCCACAGAAAATGTCATCTCTGCTTTTCCCCTGCTCAGACCAAAGAATATCAGGGCCGCTGCCCGGTATGCGGAAGAAAACTGACGATTGGAGTGGAACACCGGGTTGAAGAGCTGGCAGACCGTCCGGAAGGCTTTATCAGGGAAAACGCCAGGGCTTTTGAATCCCTTATGCCCCTGCCTGAGCTGATCGCCCAGGCCACAGGCCACTCTGCAGGAAGCGCCAAGACTGAAAGGCTCTATGGAGAAATGTTAAAGACCCTGGGGCCGGAGTTTGAGATCCTGCGGAATGCGCCGGTGGAAGATATCCAGAGGCAGGCAGGATACTTTATAGGAGAAGGTATCCGGAGACTTCGTGAAGGCCAGGTGGAACGTCATCCTGGGTTTGATGGAGAATACGGGACCATTAAACTTTTCCGGGGAAGAGAACTTGAAGATACCCAGGGCCAGATAAGCCTTTTTGACGGCTTCGGGCTGGAAGTATCCTCCCAGACAGAAGGGGAGCAGGAGGAGAGCAAGACAGCTCTTCAGGCTGAACCAGAACAGAATCCAGACCAGTTACAACCGGCCAAAAGTTCCTCAGCCATGGAAGAAAACAGAGTGACTGGAAAAGGTGTGGAAGCCCGTCCTGTATTAAATGAGCGGCAGCAGGAAGCAGTGGAAAGTATTCATCCAGTTACTGCGGTTATTGCAGGACCAGGTACAGGAAAGACCAAGACTCTGATCGAAAAGATACTTTATCTTATAGAGAGAAGGAAAGTAAAACCCTCGGAGATTACAGCGGTGACTTTTACAAATAAAGCTGCCCAGGAGATGAGGGAACGTCTGGAGCGGGAATTGGGAAATAAAAGAGCCCTGAAACAGATTCAGATCGGAACCTTTCATTCCATCTGCCTGGATATCCTTAAAGAAGAAGGAGAAAACTTTACTCTTGCAGATGAGATTCAGGTAAAGGAACTGGCTCAGGAGACCATAGATACCTGGAATATGAGGATATCCGTAAGAGACTTTCTTTCTGAAATCTCCCTGTACAAATCTGCGCCGGAAGAACGAGGATTTAATGACCGGGTCTGGGAAGAGGCTTTTAGCCATTACCAGAAACTTTTAAAAGACAGAAATCTGGCTGATTTTGATGATCTGCTCCTGAGAGCTTTGAGCCTGGCCCGGTTTTCTGAGGATCAGGATTATAAGAAAAGATTTACATATCTCCTGGTAGATGAATTTCAGGACGTGAACCCTGTCCAGTACAGCCTTATGCTGGAATGGGCAAAAGGAGGCAGGGAGCTTTTTGTTATCGGCGATCCTGACCAGGCTATTTACGGCTTCCGTGGTTCAGATTCCCAGTGCTTTAACCGCCTCAGAGAGGACAGGCCCGATACCAGAATGATCTGCCTGGAAGAAAACTACCGGTCTGTTTCCGCAGTAGTAGATGCTGCTATGGCAGTGATTTCCCGCAATCCAGGAGAGGCAAGACATCTGAGGGCTTACAGAGGAGAAGGAGAAAAAATCCGGGTGGTGGAAGCTGCCTCAGATTTCTCAGAAGGAATCTTTGTGGCAAAAGAAATTAACCGTCAGACCGGCGGTCTGGACATGCTGGACGTTCAGAGTGGATTTCAGGCTGAGATAGAACGGAGACAGAGAAGCTTTTCCGATATTGCCGTTCTCTGCAGGACCCATCGGCAGTTCCGAATCCTGGAAAAATGTCTGTCTCAGGAAGGGATTCCCTATATGACAGTGGGAAGAGGGGATTTTCTGCTGGATTCCGCAGTAAGAGGAACAGTCAGTTTTTTCAAAAGCCTTGAGGAAGAGGAGCCTCAGACAAAGGAACTTGCATTAAAACTCCTCTGGGACTTATCTGACACAGAGGTGGGGGACAGTGTATACCAGGAGGCAAAGAAAAAATATCTGCCCCAGATAAAGAAACATAAGCCGGAAAAAATCCTGAAATCCTGGCAGGAGGACATGAACCTGAAGAAAAATGCCGCTGTGACCAGACTTTATCAGACCGCCCTTCAATATTCTACTATGGAGGAATTCCTCCGTGACCTGTCTCTTGGGGAGGAAGGAGACCTTATCCGCCGGCCTCAAAAAAACTACAGTGCCGGGGCTGTTACCCTTATGACGCTTCATGGCTCTAAGGGTCTGGAATTTCCCCTTGTATTTCTCTGCGGAACACAGGAAGGAACCCTTCCGCTGGAAAAGGCAGACTACCCCACAGACCTGGAAGAGGAGAGAAGACTTTTCTTCGTAGGCATGACAAGAGCAAAAGACCAGCTGATCCTCACTTATGCAAAAGAACCTTCCCCCTTCCTGGAAGATATACCGGAAGAACTTGCTTTAAAAGAAAAGGCAGGGAAACAGAGACAGGAAATCTCAGGGGAACAGATGAATCTCGTCGATTTTCTGAAGGAGTAAATAGATCATAAACGCAAAAGGCTGCCCCATTAAGCCGGAGTCCGGAATATTTAATTCCTGACATAGGCTTAATGGGACAGCCTTTCATCTCGTGCAGCTGAAAGAGCAGACTCTGAATTACTGCTCTGCTTTTGCCAGTTCTAGAGCTTTGGCAAGCTGGTCCGGACAGGAAGTACCTCTTCCACCGCAGTCAGTGCCCTTTAGTCTGGCAATCACATCATCAATTTTCATTCCCTGGACCAGGCTGGCAATGCCTTTTGTATTTCCGTTGCAGCCTCCGTTGAATTTTACAGATTTTATGGTATCGCCGTCCAGCTCAATATCGATAGAACGGGAACAGACCCCTTTTGTTTTATAGACCATGTTTTATACCTCCTTACCCGCATTCTTTTGACCAAGTCATTATAGCATGTGCGGAAAGAAATGTAAAACGGCTGTGGAAAAACCAGAGGAAAAAGTGTAAAATAGGTTACAGTTCACAAAGAAAATAAGAAAGAGGTATATACAATGAAAGTCATAGGAATTATCGGAGCCATGGAAGAAGAAGTGGCTATGTTAAAGGAAAAGATGACAGAGGTGACGGTTAAAGAAAAAGCCGGTATGGAATTTTTTCATGGACAGTTAAAGGGACATGAAGCTGTAGTAGTGCGTTCAGGTATCGGTAAAGTAAATGCAGGTATCTGCACCCAGATCCTGGCAGATGATTTCCAGGTAGATGCTGTGATCAATACAGGAATTGCAGGTTCTCTCAGGGCTGAGATCAATATTGGAGACATTGTCCTGTCCACAGATACCATGCAGCATGATGTAGATGCCAGAGAGTTTGGCTATCCGGCAGGACAGATTCCCAGAATGGATACTCTGGCCTTTCCGGCAGATGAAGGACTGCGGAAACTGGCGGCTAAAGTCTGCTCCCAGGTAAATCCGGAAATCGGCGTCTGGGAAGGACGGGTAGTCAGCGGGGACCAGTTTATCGCTGACAAAGGGAAAAAAGAAGAGATCATTTCCATTACCGATGGAAGCTGTACAGAGATGGAAGGGGCAGCTATCGGACAGGCTGCCTACCTGAACCATATTCCCTATCTGGTAATCCGGGCAATCTCTGACAAAGCTGACGACAGCGCCCAGATGGACTATCCCACCTTTGAAAAACAGGCCATTCTCCACAGCGTTCGCCTGGTAGAGAACATGATGGGACTGCTGGATTAGGAAAGAATTTGTCGAGCGATTTTTGTTTTCAAAAGGAATCAGGCGCTATATAATGAAACCAAAGGCCTCCCCTTACAGCCGGCCAGGGGACAAGCCTAAAAAGAGCGGACAGAGATTGGAAAAAGGGATATATCCGCCAGTCTGCCGCCGAAATCAAGGAGGAATTATGGAGCGCCTGTTTTTTTACTGGGGTGCCTGCCTTATGGGACTTTTCTGTCTTATAAGTATGCTGGCAGTTTATAACAGCAACAAAAGAGTATTGAAGGATTTGAAGCAGCCTGGAGAGGAAAAGGACAAGTGGCTGCTGGCTTTTATGCTGGAACACCAGAAACTTCTGAAAGAAAACACAAGAATACAGAACCCTTCGGTTTATGTAATAAAAAGAATGAGAGGACGAAAGATAGGAGCCTGGAGCATCCGTCAGATGAAGAATATATCCTGGGGAACTTTCATCCTCTCTTTTTTATTTGTGGGACTGCAGATTCTATATGCCTGGCCGCCCCAGACCGGACTGGA
Organism: Blautia sp. An46; assembly: GCF_002161645.1. NCBI lineage: Bacteria > Bacillati > Bacillota > Clostridia > Lachnospirales > Lachnospiraceae > Blautia > Blautia sp. An46. The sequence continues at coordinate 19,379 of NZ_NFIF01000004.1, forward strand.
GCCCATAGCTTTTCTGGGGCGGGAGACCACAGTATTTACTTTTTCCATGGTAGCAGGAATCTGCACAGAGGTTTTTCTCCTGGCTGTGCGGCTGGTACTGGGTACAGGCTACCAGGAAGATGTAATAGAGACAAGCCTTCTGGACTATGTGGAGAACCGGTGGCGGGAGCCGGCAAAGATTATTCCCCTGGAAAATGCCCGGAATTCCGGTACTCGTGAGAACCGGACCCAGAAAAAGAAGGAAAAGGAGAAAGAAAGCCAGGCTCCCAAAGACAGCCGTGACAAGGCTGCCAGGCAGATGGAACAGGGGATCCTGGAAGCTGCCGCTGCAGACAGCAGATACAGTCATCTGCTGAATAAGGAAGAGGAGGCCATTGTAAAGGATGTAATTAAAGAATTTCTAACTTGATAAACAGATAGGGATTTGCTAAACTAAAGAAAGAAATATTTTTCGCAAAGGAGAAGATGAAAATGGGAAATAAGGTAATATTTGACTACTCTAAGGCAGCAAACGTTGTCCGTGAAGAAGAAGTAGCGGCAATGAAGAAGATGACAGAAACAGCGAAAGAAGTTCTGGTATCAAAGACAGGACTGGGAAATGATTTTCTGGGCTGGATAGACCTTCCAGTAGATTATGACAAGGAAGAGTTTGACAGGATTAAAAAAGCCGCAAAGAAAATCCAGGAAGATTCAGAAGTACTTCTGGTTATCGGAATCGGAGGTTCCTACCTGGGCGCCAGAGCAGCCATTGATTTTCTGAGCCATCCTTTCTACAACAATCTGAGCAAAGAGAACAGGAAAACTCCGGAAATCTATTATGTAGGAAACAATATCAGCGGCGCATATGTGAAGGGCCTGGCAGAGGTAGTCGGGGACAGAGACTTTTCCATTAACGTTATCTCCAAATCCGGTACTACTACAGAACCGGCTATTGCGTTCCGTTTCTTTAAGGAAATGATGGAAAACAAATATGGCAAAGAAGAGGCGGCTAAGAGAATCTATGCCACCACTGACAAAGCAAAGGGAGCTTTGAAGACTCTGGCCAACGAAGAAGGATATGAGACCTTTGTAGTGCCTGACGATGTAGGAGGCCGTTTCTCTGTACTTACCGCAGTAGGACTTCTTCCTATCGCAGTGAGCGGTGTTTCTATAGACAAGCTTATGGAAGGCGCTGCTTCAGGAAGAGAGCTGGCTTTAAATACTCCATATGAGGAGAACGATGCTATGCTTTACGCCGCAGTTCGGAATATCCTTCATAAAAAAGGCAAATCTGTAGAAATCCTGGCAGATTATGAACCTACTCTTCATTATGTGGCTGAGTGGTGGAAACAGCTCTATGGAGAAAGCGAAGGTAAAGACCAGAAGGGTATTTACCCTGCATCTGTAGACTTTACTACAGACCTTCATTCCCTGGGACAGTTTATCCAGGACGGATCAAGGATCATGTTCGAAACAGTTCTTGCAATTGAAGAGCCCAAGACAGATGTAGTGATCAAAGAAGAGGCCAGTGATCTGGACGGCCTGAACTATCTGGCTGGAAAGGGCCTGGATTTTGTAAATAAGAGCGCTATGAATGGAACGATTCTGGCTCATACAGATGGAAATACACCGAACCTTATGGTGAAAATTCCAGAGCAGAATGAGTTCTATCTGGGACAGTTATTCTATTTCTTTGAGTTTGCCTGTGGTATCAGCGGATATCTTACAGGAGTGAATCCATTTAATCAGCCTGGAGTAGAAAGTTATAAGAAAAATATGTTTGCTCTTCTGGGCAAACCGGGATATGAGGAAAGAAGAGAAGAGCTGTTAAAGAGACTGTAATTTAAGGCGGTATAAAGGTGTAAGGTTTCCTGGAAGAGATTTCTGCAGGAGGACGCTCACCCTTATCTAAAAAAATACGGGGCTGCAGTATAAAATGAAAGATCCTAAGGGATTTTACATTTTATACAGCAGTCCCGTATTTCCTATGGAAAAGAGAATGCTCAGCGACAAAGCAGAAAGGCCTCAATAGCCTTTACAGCCATATCTTCGTCTGGGCCCTCTGCAATGATATCAATAGATGTTCCCGGTGAGAGGTTAAAAGCCATTACTCCCATGATGCTCTTGGCATTTATCTGTGTTTCGCCGCATGACAATAAAATCTTGCTCTGAAACCGACAGGCAGTACCAACCAATTCAGAAAATGGGTGTTTACAGGATTTTTCTAAATCGGATATGGTGATGGTCTGTTTTTTCATCTGTTGTCCCTCCTTTTACTGGCTGCATAAATATACATTTTGCCTGTATTATATAGCAAACATCTAAATGTTTCAAGAAAAAAACTTAATCTGCATCCGTACTTTACGGATATGGATTATTATAATTTGTTATTTCCGTGGCTAAAATATCTCTGTGTAGATTTAAAGGAGGAAGACATGAGTATTGACTACAAATCTATAGGAAGGCGGATTAAAGCTGCGCGCATAAGCCTGGATATGACCCAGGAACGCCTTGCAGAGAAGGTGAATCTGTCTCCCAGTCATCTCAGTAATATTGAGACCGGTACCACAAAGGTAAGTCTATCTACCATTGTGAAGCTTGCAAATGCTCTCCATGTATCAGTAGACAGTCTGCTGGCAGATAGTGTTGTACAGTCTAAGGCAGTATTTGAACAGGATATACAGACCATTCTCAGCGACTGTGATGACTATGAAATCCGGGTGATCGCGGATATTGCAGCGGCCACTAAAAAGACGCTCCGAAAAGAAGCAAAATTAAAGAGCGCATGGAAAAAGCCGGGGTGTTGATTCCTTTGGGAAACAGTCCCGGCACATTTCTGCTCTCAGTCCTCTTCTATGATTTCCAGCTGGAAATAATCAAAATCCAGTACCTCTATAAAATTGTCCTGAGAAAACCTCACCTTGGAAAATCTCTGAAAATCTTTAATATTGGCATCCAGCCAGATGGGGGAACCAAGATCAAATTCATGACAGATCGTATCCAGGGCATGAAAAACCTTCTTAGTCCGGCTGTCCTTGGTATCATCACAGACTACCAGGCTTTTCAATATATGTGTATCTTTATAAATTGTACCCATTATGCGAAACATAGCATTTCCTTTCTTCTTTGCTTTTTCGGCTATATTATAAAAAACTGAAGGTAAAGTGTAAAGCTTCTTTGCAGTTTTTATAGCTGATTGTGCAGATTGCTTACAGAAATTACAAAAAACTGTCAAAATGACAAGGGGGCGGAGGTTTTTGTCCATGCTTACTAAGAGTCACCTCAATCTTTGTTGAATTGAACTATGGAAAAAAAAGACGGATAGGGGTATACTGAGTACAGTTCAAAAGCAGGACATATAACTATTTTAGGAGGAAATGAAAAATGGCAAGTTTATCATTGCAGCATATTAACAAAACTTACCCAAACGGATTTGAAGCAGTTAAGGATTTTAACCTTGAAATCGCAGATAAAGAATTTATCATCTTCGTAGGACCTTCAGGATGTGGTAAATCCACAACCCTTCGTATGATCGCCGGACTGGAAGAGATTAGTGGCGGTACATTAAAGATTGGCGATAAAGTAGTAAATGATGTAGAGCCAAAAGACAGAGATATCGCAATGGTATTCCAGAACTACGCTCTGTATCCTCATATGACAGTTTATGATAACATGGCATTTGGTCTGAAACTGAGAAAAGTTCCAAAAGATCAGATTGACAAAATGGTTAAAGAAGCAGCTAAGATCCTTGACCTGGAGAAACTGTTAGACCGTAAACCGAAAGCTCTTTCCGGTGGTCAGAGACAGCGTGTTGCTATGGGTCGTGCTATCGTACGTGAGCCTAAAGTATTCCTTATGGACGAGCCTCTGTCAAACCTGGATGCAAAACTTCGTGTTCAGATGCGTACTGAGATTTCCAAACTGCATGAGAGACTGGGCGCTACAATCATCTACGTAACCCATGACCAGACAGAAGCTATGACTCTTGGTACAAGAATCGTAGTTATGAAAGACGGTGTTGTTCAGCAGGTTGATACACCTCAGACATTATACAACGCTCCTTGCAACCTGTTCGTTGCAGGATTCATCGGATCTCCTCAGATGAACTTCTTAGATGCAACTGTTCATGTAAAAGGCGATGATGTTCAGCTTCAGATTGGCAAGACTGTTCTTCATGTTCCAGCTTCCAAGAAGAAAGCTCTTATTGACGGCGGATATGACGGAAAGACAGTTGTTATGGGTATTCGTCCAGAGCATGTATACGATGACGAAGCTCGTATCCAGGCATTCCCGAACAGCGTAATCGAAGGAAAGATCACTGTTTACGAATTACTTGGCGCTGAAGTTTACCTGTACTTTGATACAGAAGGATTCTCTATGACAGCAAGAGTTAATCCTCGTACAACAGCAAGATCTGGCGATACAGTTAAATTTGCTCTGGATATGGAAAAAATCCACATCTTCGACAAAGAGACAGAGCAGGTTATCACAAACTAAAAAAGAATATGGATACCAACGGGGAATTCCGTTGATGCCAATAGAGAAGGGAAACAGGATGCTCAGGCATACCTGTTTCCCTTTTTATATTTTTTTAATCTTCCAGGAGCAGGGAGCTGGGGAGAGTAGGATTGAAATTTTTCCCCATACTTTTTACAGAATGGGAGGTAAGTATATAGTTTTCGGGAAGCTCCCTGGGAGAAAAACCGGTCAATTCCCGGAATACCCGGTTAAAATGCCGGATAGTATCGAATCCGCAGCAGGAGGCAATATCAGTAATAGAGAGCTGCCTGGTATTGTGGTTTAAAAGATAGATGGCTTTTTCCAGCCGGATGATGTTCAGGTACTGAGAAAAAGTCATACCGGAAACCGTCTTAAAAAAACGTGAAAAATAGGGCTTTGATAATCCCATAAAGGCAGCGGCGTCCTCAAAAGTGATGTAGCTGCATTTTTCTTCAATCTCTCCCAGGAGATTCTTGTAATTTTCCATGGAGGTGTTGTCTCTGCTTTTTCCCCGGTGGACCAGAGGCTCCTTTCTGAAGATATCCAGCATCAGCAAGGTCAGCAGGCTGCGGACCCTCAGGTCAAAATACCGTTCCTGAAGAGAGAGTTCTTTTTTGATTTCTCGATAATAGTCTGCTATAAAAGGATGGGGAGAGAACTGAGGATGCTGGGGCCTGTGGCCAGGAGCAATCTCTTCCAGGATTCTGGAGTCAAACATGATGATTTCTGTAATACTGGATGGACTTCCCTTGATATAGTGGATTTCTCTGCTGTCAATAAAGAAAGCATTTCCTTTTTTTAGCTCATAGACAGTATTATTCAGAGAAACTGTAACCTGTCCTTTTTCTATATACAACAATTCACATTCCATGTGCCAGTGGGGAAGATTGTGGAGGTTTTCATATCTTCCTGCCCATACGCTGTCCCGGCCTTTGTTTTCCCTGAGTTCAAAATTAGCCAGCATAAAAAGATACCTGCCTTTCTGAAAATTTGCCGCTCTTTACAAAAAGGGCAGAAACGGATGCCCTGAATAGATAGGTTAAGTTCACTGTAACAAAAAAGATAATAAATGTCCATAAACAAGTAACAGATTTCTTTTCTTTTTTTCAGCAGGAGATATACTGAAATCATATCAAGGTACGTTGTGATTTTATAAAAGAAATGGGAGGTACAACATTATGTTAAAAATGAAAGAGTACAAATTCTGGTTCTGTACAGGTTCACAGGATTTATATGGCCAGGCGTGCCTGGACCATGTGGCAGAACATTCTAAGATTATTGTAGACAGGCTGAATAAGTCAGGGGTATTGCCTTTTGAAGTAGTATGGAAACCTACCCTGCTGACAAATGCTATGATCCGCCAGACTTTCAATGAGGCTAATGCCGATGAAAACTGTGCTGGTGTTATTACCTGGATGCATACTTTCTCCCCGGCAAAATCCTGGATACTGGGACTTCAGGAGTACAGAAAACCTTTACTCCATCTTCACACCCAGTTTAACAGAGAGATTCCTTATGACACCATTGACATGGATTTTATGAATGAAAACCAGGCAGCTCATGGCGACAGAGAGTACGGACATATTGTGAGCCGCATGGGAATTGAAAGAAAAGTAATCGTAGGATTCTGGGATGACAAAGAGGTTCAGGAGAGAATCGCATCCTGGATGAGGACTGCTATCGGTGTTATTGAAAGCAGCCATATCCGTGTTATGAGAGTTGCAGATAACATGCGTAATGTAGCTGTTACTGAAGGCGATAAAGTAGAAGCCCAGATCAAATTTGGCTGGGAAGTAGACGCTTATCCGGTAAATGAGATTGCAGAAGCAGTGGAAGCTGTGTCTAAAGCAGACACAGATGCTCTGGTTGAAGAATACTACAGCAAATATGATATTCTCCTGGAAGGAAGAGATCCGGAAGAATTCAAAAAACATGTTGCTGTTCAGGCTCAGATTGAGCTGGGATTTGAAAGATTTCTGGAAGAAAAGAATTATCAGGCCATTGTAACCCACTTCGGAGATCTGGGCAGCTTAAAACAGCTTCCAGGTCTGGCTATCCAGAGACTGATGGAAAAAGGCTATGGATTCGGCGGCGAAGGAGACTGGAAGACAGCAGCTATGGTACGCCTGATGAAGATCATGACACAGGGCAAGAAAGATGCCAAAGGAACTTCTTTCATGGAAGACTATACTTACAATCTGGTTCCGGGAAAAGAGGGAATTCTGGAAGCCCATATGCTGGAAGTCTGCCCGACCATCGCAGACGGCCCTATCAGCATTAAATGCCAGCCTCTTTCTATGGGAGACAGAGAAGATCCTGCAAGACTGGTATTTACTTCTAAGACAGGCAAAGCAGTGGCTACTTCCCTGATCGACCTGGGAGACAGATTCCGCCTGATCATTAATGATGTAGACTGCAAGAAAGTAGAGAAACCAATGCCGAAACTTCCAGTAGCTACAGCTTTCTGGACACCACAGCCCAACCTGCAGACAGGAGCCGAGGCATGGATACTGGCCGGCGGAGCTCATCACACAGCTTTCAGCTATGACCTGACTGCAGAACAGATGGGTGACTGGGCAGCCGCAATGGGTATCGAAGCAGTATATATTGACAAAGACACAAATATTAGAGATTTCAAAAATGAACTCCGCTGGAATGCAGCAGCATTCAGACTTCATATCTAGAAAATATAAGTACATTACAGACCGGGAGACTGCCTGCATAAAGGCGGCCTCCCGGTACTGTGTATAAATGGACAGATATTGGATTGATATGAAATCTGAGATTTTCTCCTCAGGTTCTGTTGCGATTTCAAAAAAAATACGGTATTATTATAAGTAAAAAGATTCGTGAAAAGCCAGATAAAGGAGAAAAACATGATTTCAAGTCAAATTATACAGAAAACATTAGATGAATTACGGACGATTACCAGAATAGATTTGTGCGTTATGGACGTTGACGGGAAAGTAAATTCTTCAACTTTTCCTGTGGAAAATGAAGACTTCGGAGATGTGAGAGCATTTGCAGATTCTATGGCTGACAGTCAGGTGATGAGAGGATACCATTTCTTTAAGATTTTTGACAATCAGGCGGTAGAGTACGTGCTTATTGCAAAGGGAAGCAATGAGGACGCATATATGATCGGCAGGGTTGCGGTTGCTGAAATCCAGAACCTGATCGTAGCGTACAAAGAGCGTTTTGATAAGTCAAACTTTATTCAGAATCTTATACTGGATAACCTGCTTTTAGTAGATGTTTATAATCGGGCAAAAAAGCTTCACATTGCCGTTGAAGCAAAACGGGTGGTCCTGCTTATAGAGACCAAAAATGAGAAGGACCAGGATTCTATGGAAATCCTGAAAAATCTTTTTGTTTCCAGAACAAATGATTTTATTACTGCCATTGATGAAAAAAATATCATTATTGTCCGCAGTTTGGAGGAAAACGAGGGATACGAGGAAATCGACAAGATTGCCAATACCATTGTAGACATGCTCAATGCTGAAGCCATGTCCCAGGTCCGTGTTTCCTATGGAAATATTATCCATGAAATCAAAGATGTATCCAGATCCTACAAAGAAGCCAAGATGGCTATGGACGTAGGAAAAATCTTCTATGTAGACAAAACAATCGTAGGATACAACAATCTGGGCATTGGACGACTGATTTATCAGCTTCCTATGCCCTTGTGCGAAATGTTTATAAAAGAGGTATTTGGAGGAAAGCTGCCAGACGCTCTGGATGACGAAACACTGAATACTATCAACAAATTCTTTGACAACAGCCTGAATATTTCTGAGACTTCCAGGCAGCTGTTTCTTCACAGAAATACGCTGGTTTACAGGCTGGAGAAAATCCAGAAAAGCACAGGTCTTGATATCAGAGTATTCGATGATGCCTTGACATTTAAGATTGCCCTTATGGTGTCCAGTTATATGGACTTTATGAAAAAACAGGATATGTAACCAGGAAAACAGCTCGGAGACAGGGGAGTTCTGCTTTCGGGCTGTTCTTTATCCCTGACGATTGTACTATTGTATACAAATGATTTATTGTGCTAAACTGCTTGCTTTTTAAAGCAATAGATTCTATAATAGTAGAAAACCTTTGAAATTGGAGGAAAGTATCATGATAAAATTATACGACGGTGGTGCGTGGCTGATCGATGGCAAAGAACTTCTGCCTGACAGCCCTCAGGCCGGAGAAATCATTCAGAATAAATATGGTAAAACAGCCCTGGATAAGAAGGAGGCTGCTAAGAATACCATTGCCTATTCTATTTTAAAAGCTCATAATACTTCAGACAATATGGACGAACTGAAGATTAAATTTGACAAGCTCACCTCCCATGATATCACTTTCGTGGGAATTATTCAGACAGCCAGAGCTTCAGGCCTGGAAAAATTCCCGATTCCCTATGTATTGACCAACTGCCATAACTCTCTCTGTGCAGTAGGAGGTACAATTAATGAAGATGACCATATGTTTGGTCTTACCTGTGCAAAACGATATGGCGGAGTTTACGTACCCCCTCATCAGGCGGTTATCCATCAGTTTGCAAGAGAAATCCTGGCAGAAGGCGGAAAAATGATCCTGGGCTCTGACAGCCATACCCGTTACGGAGCTTTGGGTACTATGGCCATGGGAGAAGGGGGACCGGAGCTGGTAAAACAGCTGCTGGGAAGAACCTATGATATTAAATGTCCTGAAGTAGTGGGAATCTATCTCACCGGAAAACCGGTTCCCGGCGTAGGACCTCAGGATGTGGCGCTGGCCATTATCGGTGCTGTTTTTGCAAACGGCTATGTGAAAAATAAAGTAATGGAATTTGTAGGCCCAGGCGTAGAAAACCTCAGTGCTGATTTCCGTATCGGCGTTGATGTTATGACTACAGAAACTACCTGTCTTTCCTCTATCTGGAAGACAGATTCCGCTGTGAAAGACTTCTATGATATCCATGGAAGAGGCCAGGATTACAAAGAACTGAATCCTGGGGCAGTGACCTATTACGATGGTCTTGTATATGTGGAATTGGATAAGATCCGCCCAATGATCGCCATGCCTTTCCATCCAAGCAATACCTATACAATAGAAGAGCTGAACGCAAATCTCATGGATATTCTGGATGATGTGGAGAAGAAAGCCCAGGTCAGCCTGGACGGCAAGATTCCGTATACATTGAAAGATAAAGTGAAAGACGGAAAACTGTATGTAGAGCAGGGAATCATCGCCGGCTGTGCGGGCGGCGGCTTCGAAAATATCTGTGATGCAGCAGATATCCTCAGAGGAGCAAGCATAGGTTCCGATGCCTTTACTTTAAGCATTTATCCTGCAAGTACGCCGATTTATATGGAGCTGGCCAAGAACGGGGTTCTGGCTGATCTGCTTCAGACAGGAGCAGTAGTGAAAACTGCTTTCTGCGGTCCATGCTTTGGAGCAGGAGATACACCTGCCAATAATGCACTGAGCATTCGTCATTCTACCAGAAACTTCCCTAACAGAGAAGGCTCTAAGATACAGAACGGCCAGATTTCTTCTGTGGCCCTTATGGATGCCCGTTCAATCGCCGCTACAGCAGCAAATAAAGGGCGGCTTACGCCAGCTACAGAATTCGCAGGAGAATACAGACATCCCCAGTATTTCTTCGACAAGACTATTTATGAAAACAGAGTGTTCGACAGCAAAGGAAAGGCAGATCCTACAGTAGAGATTCAGTTTGGTCCCAATATTAAAGACTGGCCGGAAATGCCTGGACTTACAGATAATCTTGTACTGAAAGTCGTTTCCGAGATTCATGATCCGGTAACAACTACCGATGAGCTGATCCCATCTGGTGAAACTTCTTCTTACCGTTCCAACCCGCTGAAGCTGGCAGAGTTTGCTCTTTCCAGAAAAGACCCGGACTACGTAGGGCTTGCCAAAGAAGTTCAGGTGGCAGAAAAAGCCAGAGAAGCAGGAGAGAACCCGGCAGATGCTTTTTCAGAGCTGAAACCGGTGTGGGACAAGATTGCAGAGTCTTATCCGGATGCCGATAAGGACAATACAGGAGTGGGAAGTACGATTTTTGCAGTGAAACCTGGAGACGGTTCTGCAAGAGAGCAGGCAGCTTCCTGCCAGAAAGTATTGGGCGGATGGGCCAATATTGCCAACGAATATGCGACAAAGCGTTATCGCTCAAACCTGATCAACTGGGGTATGCTTCCTTTCCTGATTCCGGAAGGAGAGCTTCCATTTAAGAAAGGGGATTATCTCTTTATTCCGGATATCCGCAGAGCGGTAGAAGAGGGAAGAAAAGAGATCAAAGCCTATACAGTAGGTGATCAGATGAAAGAATTTACACTGGCCCTGGGAGACATGACAGAAGATGAGAGAGAAATCATCCTGGAGGGATGTCTGATCAACTATTACAGATCCGGCAAATGATTTTCAGACTGACCGTAAAACAATAAACAAAAGAGTGCCGCCGTATAAAGCAGAGCTGGAGCAGAAGAACTTTCAGCAGCATTTATGCGGCGGTTTTCTGTTGATGGAAAGAAACTCCCCAGGGACTTCTTTTTGAGATAGTTCAGCATTTTCTCAAAAATTATAATTGTGCATATAATTTGAAGAATTACATTTAATTTACAGCATAAATTAATATAAAAAAGATAATATAAAAAAATAAAACTTTTTTTGAAAAATAGGTTGACAAATCTCGGACTGTGTTGTATTATAATATCAACAAAAAACAAAACACCAAATCAAAACTTCATAACCATTTCAAAATTAGAAACGAGAAATCAATTTTGAAGATGGCCACAAGGAATAAAGATTAAAAAGTAATTGTTGTTTATAAAACTTTAGGTGTATGGAGAATACAAAATAAGACTTATAGATAATAATTAAAAGTTAATCGTCCAAGGAAAAAAAGTAAAAGTTTGGTGAAAGGTTTTTTAATAAAGATAAGGAGGTTTAGTCCAATGGGAACGGATGAATCAAATTATCAATATGAGAGTGGTAAGACATTACTCCCCTAAAGAAAGACCTGAAATAGAGAATAATCAGAAGAATCCTTAAAAAGCAGAAATGAGATAGGATAAAAAGTTTCAGGTAAATATATCAAGGATGTCCTCATATTGAATATTTACCACAAAAATAATAGAAAGATTTTAAAATATATGTAAAGAAATATATTTTAAAAAAACAAAGTATTTATATATCAATTGAAAGTGTATAGAAGTTGAAGAGATAAGAAGATATGATGAGTTGTATTCGTAGAAATAAGCCTGTTGTATTCGAGAATCTTAGGGAAAAAGATTCGATACACTGATAAGAAATATATAAAGAAATGTTTGAAAAACAAAATAGCCCGAACTATTTGTTGGAAACTTTTTATTATCCTATATAGAGATTGATATAAAACTTTCAATAAGTTCTGAATAGAATTTATCAAGGGGATAAAAATAAAGATACATGGTAACTAAAAACCATACAAATGATACTGATATTAAAGAAAATTTAAAAGAGCATCAATCAGAATATTGATACTGAATAAAGAAAATATCTTTAAAGAAAAGTATCAGAAAAGAAAGCAAGAAAACGAGGTTTAAAAATTGAATAAAGAAGAGCATTAGGACAACCGTTGTATCGGAAAAAATTTGAAGATATGGCGGTTGTTCCTTTGTGAAAAAATAGTTGTATAAGAGGTATTATGGGAAGGCTAAGTATCGAAGAAACAATTTTATATGAAGACAAAGATATTATCGTATGCAGGAAACCAGGAGGAGTACCAGTTCAGACCAGAAGAACGGGAATGATGGATTTGGAAAGCTGGATAAAAAATTATCTGGCTGCAAAAGGAGAGGATAGTTATCTGGCAGTTATTCACAGACTGGACCAGCCTGTTCAGGGAATCCTGGTATTTGGAAAAAATCAGAAAAGTGCCGCCGGCCTTAGTCAGCAGGTGCAGACAGGGCAGATGAAAAAAACTTATCTGGCCTGTGTCCAGGGAGTGCCAGAAGAAAAAGAGGGAACACTGGAAAACCAGATGGAGAAAATCCCTGGGAGCAATTTTTCCAGGGTTGTGGAAGAGAAAACAAAAAACAGTAAAAAAGCTGTGTTGAAATATAAAGTTTTGAAAGAAAAGGAAGGCCAAAGTCTTTTGGAAATTGATTTAAAGACCGGAAGACATCATCAGATCAGGGTACAGTTAGCTCATGCTGGCTTTCCAATCATAGGAGATACAAAATATAACGAAAAAGAAGATGGCAAAGGTGAATGGAAGGAAATGGGGCTGTGTGCCAGTAAGCTGTCTTTCCGTCATCCCCAGACCGGGAAAAAGATGGAATTTCAGGTAAACCCAGATGGGAATTTTCCTATAGTATAAGTATTTGCTCTTTCCCCATACTAAGAAAAAAGAGATGGGGTGAGGGTCAGATGAAAATAAAGAAACTTGCTTTGCAAATGGGAGTTATAGCAGGAGTGATTTTGGGCATGAAATATGTCTTTCCTGTAATGCTCCCTTTTTTCATGGGCTGGCTTTTAGCAGAGGCTGTCCATCCTCTGGCCCGATATTTTGCGGAAAAGAGGTGGAGTAAAAAACTCCATATCAGAGAAAGCGGATTCGGCGGCTTTTTTATCCTGGTTTTTACAGTTATAGGAATAGGACTGTTACTTATGGGAGCCCAGTATGTAACCAGTAAAATAGGGGATTGTATGAAATACTATCCTCAGATAAAAGCCGAAGCAGTAGAGCTGGTGGGGCAGTGCTGCCAGGGTGTGGAAAGTCTTACCGGTATACCGGCTGTGGAAAGCAGAGATTTTATTTTCAGGCAGGTGGGAGAGTTTCAAGACTATCTTATGGAAGATGGGATAAGCATGAACCATGCAATGGATTCAGTAAAAATCTGCATTACAGTTTTGAGCGTATTTATCGTAGGAATTGTTTCTGCTATTTTATTTCTCCAGGAAAGAGAGAAAATCAGGAGTGTTTTAGAGAAAAAAAGATTTTTTCAAAAGGCGGGAAAACTGGGAAGAGAATTACTGGAGGGGACCAAAGGGTATTTAAAAGCCCAGTTTAAAATTACCTCTTTGATCAGTCTGATATGTATTGCCGGATTCTGGATGCTGAAAGTCCCATACTTCTTTGGCTGGGGGCTGGCAACGGGAGTCATGGACGCCTTGCCGATACTGGGGACTGGGACATTTCTTATACCTGGGGGGATATTTCTGCTTTTTCAGGGGAAAACGGCTGTGGGCATTGGATTTTTTCTGCTTTATATCCTTACGGCAGGAATCCGGCAGATCCTGGAACCAAGACTTATAGGAAGCCAGGTGGGACTTTCTCCCCTGCTGGTCCTTCTTTCGGTATATTTGGGAGTAATCCTATACGGGGGATTAGGATTTGTGCTGGGGCCACTGTCCGCCCTGCTTTTATATGGAATATTCAGGGAATGGGATTTGCTGCGGGAATGAATAATTACAAAGACTTTTCTAAGACTTTAAAAAATTTTTATAAACAATGTGAAATTTTATAGACTAATAAAAAGTTTCGTGTATAATGAAAGCGTAGTTTTGAACAGGATGATAAACATGTAAAGGCAGGGTAAAAACATGAAAAAGGCAATAGCGGCCTTTCTGTGTATCATGCTGACCACAGGAATGATCAGCGGCTGCGCAGAAAGGGAACCGGAATCTGAAGCTGCTCAGGAAAATACTGGGGCAGAAGAATCCCAGGAGACACAGGATTCCCAGGAGGAACCAGAAGAGAGCCAGGAAGAAACCGCTGAAAAGGAAGAAAATGCCCAGGTCGCAGAAAGTACTGGAGAAGAGGATCAGGAAGCCGGAGACCAGGAAGACAGCCAGGATCGGGATATGACAGAAGACCTGACTATGTCGGTTCTTAAAGACCAGGCAGGAACCGTGGACTATACATCACTTGAAGAATTGACGCCAGAGGCAGGGAGCAGGATTGCTGTAGTGCTAAAGAGTACCAGAGATGAATTCTGGACAACTGTCAGGGACGGAATAGAGGATGCTGTAAAAGCTCTTAACGAAAAAATGGGGTATACGGGAGAAGATCAGATAATGGTTTCTTTTGACGGACCCACGGATGACTCAGATGTAGAAAAGCAGATTGACTTGATCGACACAGTGCTTTCCGAGAATCCTACAATTTTATGTATTGCAGCGATTGACAGACAGTCCTGTGAGGCCCAGCTGGAGATGGCAGCGGAAAATGATATTCCAGTAGTGATGTTAGATTCAGGAGTGGAGAGCGGACCTATCTCGGCACTGTGCGCTACGGACAATTATGCAGCGGGCACAGAAGCTGCCAAGAAGATGGCGGAAGCAATAGGAGATGAAGGCCAGATAGCAGTGATGACGCATACAGAAAGCACTCAGACCAGTCAGGACAGAGAAAAGGGATTTACTGATGAGATCAGCAAGAATCACCCCAATATAGAAATTGTAAATATTTCCCATGAAAATGATGATTTTACCATGGAAAAGATGGCAGATGCTGTTTTTACACTTTATCCTGAAGTGGAAGGATATTTCTGCACCAATGAAGATGCGTCAGGGGCTGTGCTGGATGCGTTAGACGCTGCAGGAAAAGAGATTACAGTAATTGGATTCGACTCCGGTGAGCAGCAGCAAAACGCAGTGAAAAATGGCACGGAATTGGGATTTTTTGCCCAGAATCCTTACGGCATGGGATATGCAGCGGTGATAGCAGGCGTTCGCGCAGACCAGAATCTGGAGGTGGATACTTTTATCAACACCAGTTACCAGTGGATTGACAGCAGCAATCTGGAAAATGAGGAGTACAGCAATTATTTATATGGGTAATCCGTTAAAGTATATAGAAAAATTGAGAGAGATTGAAAGAAATTGTTCAATCTCTCTTTTTAAATGGGTAAAAAACGTCGGTTGAGGGATAATAGTAGTGGAAAATGCCGCAAAAAACTGTTAATAAATTGACAAAATGCATAATCCATAGTAATATCAGGTTATATGAAGGTGGTGATATTTTGGTAAAGGACACGATTCAGGTGATCAAGGACACTGAGCAGAAGGCAGAAGAACTTATAGAAAAAGCCAAAAAAGAGGCTGCTAAAATGACAGAATCTGCCAAAACAGAAGCTGCCCAGATAAAAAACGATATGATTGCCAAAGCCAGCCGACAGGCAGAAGAAGCTTTAAAAGAGGCTGAAAGCGCCGCTGCAAAAAAAATGGAGGCAGCAAAGAAAGAAGCGGGAGAAGAAGCCGGACGGCTGAGAGAAAAGGCCAGTGAGCTGGAAAAGACAGCAGTAGATGGTGTAATACAGAAACTGCTGTGATGAAAAAACGGTAAGTAAAGGAGGGATGCAAGTATGGCAGTTTTGCAGATGCAAAAGGTAAGTATCTGCGCACTGAAAAGAGACAGAAAAGCCATTTTGGAAAAAATACAGGCTATGGGAGTAATGGAGGTGTCCCAGATCCAGGAGGATATGGATGGCCTTGAAAAAATGAATACCCAGACGGCAAGGAGCATGTTTGAGAAAAATGCGGCTTCAGCGGATATGGCATTAGGGATTCTGGCAGAGTATGTGCCGGAAAAGACCTCTATGTTTGCCGGCCTGGAAGGAAAGAAGCTGGTGGACAAAGATGTGTTTGAGCAGGCAGTGGAACGAAAAGATAAGGTCATGAGTGTGGCCGCTACTGTGATCAGCCAGCAGAAAAAAATCGGAGAATACAGGGCAAATATCCAGAAGCTGGAAAACCAGATTGAAAGCCTGGAACCCTGGATGAACCTGGATGTGCCTATGGCTTACCGGGGAACCAGGACAACCGCTTTTCTTTTGGGAACTTTCTCCCAAGAGCTTTCTCTGGAAGAAATTTATGGGATGATCCTGGAGGGAGACGCTGAAGGGGCAGGAGCAGATGTGACAATCCTGTCTGCCGGAAAAGATGGTACTTACGTGGCTGTTCTGTGCCTTAGAGAAGACGAAGAAAAGGTAGAAGAAGCTCTGCGAAAAGGCGGCTTTTCCAAACCCTCGCAGCTGACAGCACAGGTTCCTGCACGGGCAAAGGAAAGCCTTCTGAGCCAGATACAGGGACAGAAGGCAGAAATTGAAAGCTGTCAGGAAGAGATACGGAGATACGCCTATGAAAGGACGAATCTGAAGCTGGTTTCTGACTATTTCAGAGCCAGAGCGCAGAAGTATGAGGTTTTGGGCACCTTACCTCAGTCCAAATCAACCTTTCTTATCAGCGGATATGTGCCGAAAAAAGCAGTAGGGGTTCTTGATAAGGCTCTTAATGAAAAATTTGTTATGAGTATGGAAGTGGAGGAAATACCTGAGGAGGAAGACGCACCGGTTCTTCTGAAGAACAATAAGTTTACAGAGTCAGTGGAAGGAATCGTGGAATCCTTCGGACTGCCGGCTAAAGGAGAGATAGATCCTACGGCCATTATGTCCTTTTTCTATGTGTTTTTCTTTGGACTGATGCTTTCCGATGCAGCTTATGGACTTCTGGTCTTCCTAGTGTGCTTTATCCTGGTAAAGAAATTTCCGAGGATGAGCAGCTCCATGAGGAAATCACTGAAGCTGTTTATGTATGGGGGAATTTCCACTTTGATATGGGGTATTCTTTTCGGAGGATATTTCGGAGACGCTATTGATGTGGTGGCAAGAACCTTTTTCCATGTGGATGTTCCCGAAGGAGGCTTAGTAAAGGCTCTGTGGTTTGTTCCTTTGAACGACCCCATGAAGCTGCTTCTGTTTTCTATGGCCTTTGGTCTGATACACCTTTTCACCGGATTGGGAATCAAGGGATATCTCCTTGTGCGGGATAAGAAATATCTGGACTTTTTCTGTGACGTAGTGCTTTGGTTTGTATTTTTGATCGGTCTGCTCCTTATGCTGATACCGAGCAGCCTGTTTGCTTCTATTTCACAGATGGACCCCAGCGTTTTCCCGCCGGTCATGAGCAGTGCAGGAAAAGTATTGGCAGTTATCGGTCTCGTGGGACTGGTCCTTATGTCAGGACGCTCCAGTAAAAATGTGGTGATACGCCTGGCCCTGGGACTTTATGACGTGTATAACGTAACAGGCTGGCTCAGTGATGTACTTTCCTATTCGCGTCTGCTGGCCCTGGGACTTGCCACAGGTGTTATCGCCTCTGTGGTAAACCAGATGGGAAGCATGTTTGGAGACGGCATCCTGGGAGCGATAATATTTATTTTAGTATTTATTATAGGACATGCCATGAATCTGGCAATCAATCTTCTGGGGGCGTATGTGCATACAAACCGTCTTCAGTACGTGGAATTTTTCGGTAAATTTTATGAGGGCGGCGGAAGGCCCTTTGAACCATTTTTTGCAAACACCAAATATGTAGATGTTAAGGAGGAAACACAGTTATGAGTCAGTTAGGAATTGTTTATGCATTATTGGGAGCTGCATTGGCAGTGTTTTTGGCTGGAGCAGGTTCTGCTATCGGCGTAGGTATTGCCGGTCAGGCGGCTTCAGGCGTAGTATCTGAAGATCCATCTAAATTTGCAAAGGTGCTGGTTATCCAGCTGCTGCCTGGTACACAGGGTATTTACGGACTGCTGGTAGGATTTATCACTCTGTCCAAGATCGGACTTCTGGGAGGCGGAGTTTTGGATTTAACTCCTCAGCAGGGACTTCTGGTCCTGGCGGCCTGCCTGCCTGTTGGTATCGTCGGCCTGATTTCAGGAAGAGCCCAGGGCCAGACAGCTGCAGCTGCTATCGGCATTGTAGCAAAGAAACCGGATCAGTTTGGTAAAGCCATGCTTTTCCCGGCAATGGTAGAAACTTATGCTATTCTGTCCCTTCTGATCTCTATTCTGGCTGTAACGAACATTCAGCTTTAAGCAGTCGGCGGAAAGACGGATAAAAGAAATGTTCAGGAAAGGGAGAATGAGAGAATGACTGGATTGGAAAAAATGAAGAGCCAGATTCTTGATGAAGCCCAAAAGAATGCAGATGAAATCCTGGAAGAGGCGAAGAAAGAAGCGGTGGAAATCAGAGAAGCGGCTCAGGAAGAAGCTCAGGCAGAATGTACCCGCATCCTGGAAAGATCCAGGGCAGAGGTAAAGAATGCTGAAGAGCGGTCCGTATCTTCCTGTGCTCTTCAGAAGAGAAAAGTACTTCTGGAAACCAAACAGGAGATCATTGCTCAGGTGCTGGAGAAAGCCTACAATACCCTGGCAGAGGCTGATGAGGAAACTTATTTCCGGATCATCCGGAAGATGATCGGAAAATACGCAGCCAGCCAGGCGGGAGAAATCTGCTTTTCGAAAAAAGATCTGGAGCGAATGCCTAAGGGCTTTGAAGAGGAAATTCAGAGGATTGCCAAAGAGAATGGAGGGGCCTTGGTCCTTTCAGAGGAAACCAGAGATATAAACGGCGGTTTTATCCTGATATATGGAGGAATCGAAGAGAACTGCAGTTTCCAGGCAATGTTTAATTCCAGAAAAGATGAGCTTTCGGATAAAGTTCATGAAGTATTATTTTCATAAGCGGTAACCGCAGAAGGAGGAATCGATTTGAGTAATACCAAATACACCTATGCGGTTGCGCGAATCCGGGCTTTGGAGACAAAGCTGTTTAACCAGGCGGTGATCGATCAGTTAATAGGCTGTGCCACAGAGGAAGAGTGCATCCAGTTTCTGGAAGAAAAAGGCTGGGGAGATCAGGAGACTTCCGGAAACGGAGAGGCTATTCTGAACAGAGAGGAAGAGAAGACCTGGGAGACTATCCAGGAGATGGGCGTAGATATGTCGGTATTCGATGTGCTGTCCTACCCCAATCTTTTCCATAATCTGAAAGCGGCTATTAAAGAAGCCTGCACCCCGGAAGGGAGCCGGCCTACGAATATTTATTATGAGGATACCAGTATTCCTCCCCAGGAGATGCTGGAGATCATTCAGAATAAGGAATTTTCCAGGCTGCCTCAAATCATGGCGGAACCTGCCAAAGAAGCCTATGAAGCCCTTCTTCATACCAGAGATGGGCAGCTCTGCGATGTGATCATAGACCGGGCGGCGCTGGATGCTATTTATCAGGCGGGGCAGAAGGCCAGGGACAAGATCATTAAAGATTATGCAGAATCGGTAGTGGCAGTGGCAGACATCCGGATTGCCGTCCGTTCCCAGAAAACCGGGAAGACAGTGGAGTTTATGAAGCGTGCAATGGCAGAATGTGAATCATTAAATGTAGATCAGCTTGCCAGAGCTGCAGCAGGGGGCATAGAGGCGGTGACAGAATATCTGTCTCAGACAGCCTACGCCCAGGGTGGCCAGGCTATTGCAGAGTCCCCCTCAGCTTTTGAGCGGTGGTGTGACAATCGTCTGATGCAGGATATGCAGCCGCAGAAATATGAGGTGTTTTCTGTAGGCCCTCTGGTGGCCTATGTGCTGGCAAGGCAGAATGAGATTAAAACGGTACGGATCATCTTGTCAGGAAAGCAGAATGGTTTTTCTGATGATTCTATCCGGGAAAGGGTAAGGGATATGTATGTATAAGATTGCAGTGATCGGGGATTACGACAGCATTTACGGTTTCGCCGCACTGGGTCTTGACATTTATCCAGCAGCCAACCGTAAAGAAGCGGAAGAAAAATTAGAAGCTCTGGCAGGGAAAGGATATGGGATCATCTATATCACAGAAGCCCTGGCAGCAGAGTGCAAACAGACTATCGAGAAATATCAGGAACAGGTACTGCCGGCTATTATCCAGATCCCCGGAGTTTCCGGGAATACGGGAATGGGAGTTCAGGGTGTGAAAGACTCTGTAGAGCGGGCAGTAGGTTCTGATATTTTATTCAGTAATAATTAGAAAGCAGGTGATTCGTTCCAATGAGCAAAGGTACGATTAAGAAAGTGGCGGGGCCGTTGGTTATCGCAGAGGGCATGCGGGACGCAAATATGTTTGACGTGGTCCGCGTAAGCAGCCAGCGCCTTATCGGTGAGATCATTGAGATGCATGGGGATGAAGCCTCTATCCAGGTATATGAGGAGACTTCAGGACTGGGACCGGGAGAACCGGTAGAGTCTACAGAAGCGCCTCTGTCCGTGGAACTGGGACCGGGCCTGATCACCAGTATCTATGATGGAATCCAGCGTCCCCTGGATGATATTATGAAGATTTCAGGAACCAACTTAAAAAGAGGAGTTGAGGTTCCTTCTTTAAAGAGAGATTTAAAATGGAATTTTGTTCCCACAGCGCAGGTGGGAGATGAGGTAGAAAACGGGGACGTGATCGGAACCGTTCAGGAAACCCAGATCGTGAACCACAAGATCATGGTGCCTTACGGAATAAAGGGAAAGGTAAAGGAGATCAAAGCAGGAGAGTTCACCGTGGAAGAGGTAGTGGCAGTGATCGCTACGGACCAGGGGGACAGAGAACTGACTTTGATGCAGAAATGGCCGGTACGCCAGGGCCGTCCTTACCTGAAAAAACTGCCTCCTGAGAAACCATTGATCACAGGACAGCGTGTAATTGATACCTTCTTCCCTATTGCAAAGGGAGGAGTTGCTGCCGTTCCGGGACCTTTCGGAAGCGGCAAGACCGTTATTCAGCACCAGCTGGCAAAATGGGCGGAAGCGGATATTGTGGTTTATATCGGCTGCGGAGAACGCGGAAATGAGATGACCGACGTTCTTAACGAGTTCCCGGAACTGAAAGACCCCAAGACCGGACAGTCCCTGATGCAGAGGACGGTGCTTATCGCCAATACCTCAGATATGCCTGTGGCAGCCCGTGAGGCTTCTATCTATACAGGTATCACCATTGCAGAGTACTTCCGCGATATGGGATATTCGGTAGCGTTGATGGCTGATTCTACATCTCGTTGGGCAGAGGCTCTCCGTGAGATGTCAGGCCGTCTGGAAGAGATGCCCGGTGAGGAAGGCTACCCCGCATACCTGGGTTCCCGTCTGGCACAGTTCTACGAGAGAGCAGGCCACGTAATTTCTCTGGGCAAGGATAAGAGAGAAGGGGCCCTGTCCGTAATCGGCGCCGTGTCTCCTCCGGGAGGAGATATTTCCGAGCCGGTATCTCAGGCTACCCTTCGTATTGTAAAGGTATTCTGGGGACTGGATTCTTCCCTGGCTTATAAGAGACATTTCCCGGCTATTAACTGGCTGACCAGTTACTCTCTGTATCTGGACAATATGGAGAAATGGTTTAATGAGAATGTAGCTTCTGACTGGATGTCTGACCGCCAGAAAATGATGAGTCTTCTTCAGGAAGAGGCAGAGCTGGAAGAAATTGTAAAAATGGTAGGTATGGATGCCCTTTCTGCCGGTGACCGGCTGAAGATGGAAGCAGCCAGATCCATCCGTGAGGACTTCCTTCACCAGAACTCGTTCCATGAGGTAGATACCTACAGTTCTCTGAAAAAGCAGTATCTGCTGATGAAGCTGGTGCTGGCATACTATGACCATGGTGTGGAAGCCCTTAACCAGGGCGCTTCCATTCAGGATCTGGTGAAACTGGAAGTAAGAGAAAAAATCGGACGTTTTAAATATACTTTAGAGGATAAGCTGGATGAGGAATACAAGAATATCATGGACCAGCTTGCCAAGGAAATATCCAATGTATTAGGAAAGGAGGGCTTCTAAATGCCAAAAGAATATAGAACCATACAGGAAGTTGCCGGCCCTCTGATGCTGGTACGGGGAGTTGAGAACGTACATTACGATGAACTGGGAGAGATCGAGCTGGCAAGCGGAGAGACCAGACGATGCAAGGTGCTGGAGATTGATGGAAGCAATGCCCTGGTACAGCTCTTTGAAAGCTCTACAGGTATCAACCTTTCCAACAGCAAGGTACGGTTCCTGGGAAGGAGCATGGAGCTGGGCGTATCGGAAGATATGCTGGGCCGTGTATTTGACGGCCTGGGCCGTCCCATTGACGATGGTCCGGAAATCCTTCCTGATGAGAGAAGAGACGTAAACGGCCTTCCTATGAACCCGGCAGCCAGAAGCTATCCGGAGGAATTTATCCAGACAGGGGTTTCCGCCATTGACGGTCTGAATACTTTGGTAAGGGGCCAGAAGCTGCCGATCTTCTCAGCTTCCGGTCTGCCTCATGCCCAGCTTGCAGCCCAGATTGCCAGACAGGCCAAGGTAAGAGGTTCAGGAGAAAACTTCGCCGTAGTATTTGCAGCTCTTGGTATTACTTTCGAGGAAGCTAACTTCTTTACAGAAAGTTTCAAGGAAACCGGAGCTATTGACAGAACTGTGCTTTTTATCAATCTGGCTAACGACCCGGCAGTTGAGCGTATCGCCACTCCGAAAATGGCCCTGACTGCTGCAGAGTATCTGGCTTTTGAAAAGGATATGCATGTACTGGTCATCCTGACAGATATTACTAACTATGCAGACGCTCTCCGTGAGGTTTCTGCAGCCCGCAAAGAAGTACCGGGACGCCGTGGATATCCGGGATATATGTACACAGACCTGGCGACCATGTATGAAAGAGCCGGAAGACAGAAGGGCAAAAAGGGAAGTATTACCATGATCCCTATCCTGACCATGCCTGAGGATGACAAGACCCATCCGATTCCTGACCTGACAGGTTACATCACAGAGGGACAGATCATCTTAAGCCGTGAGCTTTACAGAAAGGGTGTCACACCGCCTATCGATGTACTTCCTTCCCTGTCCCGTCTGAAAGATAAAGGTATCGGTGAAGGGAAGACAAGAGCAGACCACTCTAACACTATGAACCAGCTGTTTGCAGCCTACGCAAGAGGAAAAGAGGCCAAGGAGCTGATGGTGATCTTAGGAGAAGCGGCCCTTTCCGACATTGACCTGATCTATGCTAAATTTGCAGACGCCTTTGAACAGGAGTATGTATCCCAGGGATATAATACGGACAGAGATATTGAGGAGACCCTGAATATTGGCTGGAAGCTGTTATCCATTCTTCCAAGAAGCGAGCTGAAACGTATTGACGACAAATTCCTTGATCAGTACTATGGGAAATAAAGGAGGTGACGGCTTTGGCAGCTACCCAGGTGAATCCTACCAGGATGGAGCTTACCAGGCTGAAGAAAAAGCTGGTAACGGCTACCAAGGGACACAAACTTTTAAAGGATAAACGGGATGAGCTGATGCGTCAGTTCCTGGATCTGGTAAGAGAGAATATGGCTCTCAGACAGAAAGTGGAGGCAGGGATCCTGTCTGCCAATAAGAACTTTGTCATTGCCAAAGCTGGAATGTCAGAGCAGATCCTGAACACGGCTCTTATGTCTCCCAAACAGGAGGTATATCTGGAAGCCAGTAAGAAAAATGTTATGAGCGTGGATATTCCGGTGTTTAAGACCAGGACCAGGACCGCAGACGCAAACGACATTTATTCTTACGGATTTGCTTTTACTTCCGGAGATCTGGATGATGCAGTAAAATCTCTGGCAGATATCCTTCCGGATATGCTCCGCCTGGCCGAGGTAGAGAAATCCTGCCAGCTTATGGCGGCGGAGATCGAGAAGACCAGAAGAAGGGTAAACGCTCTGGAACATGTGATCATTCCGGAGACCCAGGAGAATATCAAATATATTACCATGAAACTGGACGAGAATGAGAGAAGTACCCAGATCCGTCTGATGAAGGTAAAGGATATGATGCTGGAAGAGGCTCATCATTATAAAGATAGAGAATACTAAAATTGATAAAATTTTGTCCGGATACGAGACAGTAGGACTGGGACAAAAATGAAAGAGCTGTTGCATTAAAGTCGAGAATATTCTTAGTTAATGCGGCGGCTCTTTTTATCCCCAAAAATATGCTGCAGGAACTTTATTGGAAAGAGTTCTTCATAGCTAGTTTGAAGTTTGCACTCATTCACAGCCCTAATCATGTGTTTGCCGTAACTTCATGGCTGGAAGATATTGAGGGCAGGGGAATGGTATGCTAATATAATGAATAACAGAGCGGAAATCTTTTAATTTGATATTGAAAAGTACAGGGGACGTTTTCTATATATAAATGGGGGGATCAAAGGAAAATATGAAAAATACTAAATTGGAAATTACCATAGCGATATTAGGAGCTTTACATGGTCCTTCGTTTGGCTTAGGGACAGATTCGGAAGTTAAAAATCTAAAATTATATGAAGGGAGAAGACTATGAAAGGATATCAACTAAAGATAACGATTAAGGGCAGTTCCCCTCCCATCTGGAGAAGAGTGATCGTGCCGGAGAAAATAAGTTTTGAAGATCTGGACAATGTGATTGAATACATATTCGGCTGGACCCATGACCATCTTTTTAGTTTTGTGATCCCCAAGGAAAGAATTTATTTTAATGGTCCTTCGGAAGCCGGAGATGAAGAGGCCGTACAGGAAGGGATTGACCGGTGGTTTTATGAGAAGGCTAAGATTATTTATACATATGATTTTGGAGATGACTGGGAGCATACCATACTGGTGGAAAAAATCCTGGATTATGATAAGCGTTATCCCCAGGTAGTGAAATTTAAAGGCCCCAATATGATCGAGGACTGCGGCGGGATCTGGGGTTTTTATGACGTGATAGACCAGGCGGAGCCTTTTGAAATGGAAAAGGTCAATGAATATTTAAAGGCCCATATGAAATTCTCGAAGTTTGAGGGAAGTACGTATCCGGAAGATTATGGTCTTCCTTATAGTGAAAAGGAAATGTACGAGGAACTCCGGAAATACCTGAAAACTATGGCAGGGGCCGGAGGAGAAGAGAATTTTGAGGACTTTGGAGAGTTAGAGCCGGAAGAGTCTCTGGAGGAGGTTTTCAAAAATTATAAAAAGGATGATCTTCTGGAAATCGCACGAGACGCCAATCTGCCAAAACCGGCAAGATTCAAAAAGGCAGAGCTGGCCCAGTGGCTGAAAAACAGTCTTCTGGAGTCCGGACAGTTCAGGAAAGTACTGACGGAATCAACCCAGGAGGAAGTGGGATTTTTCCAGGAGGCGATAGAGGAAAAAGGGATTTATATCCAGGCAGAACTGGTTTCCGTATCACCTCTCCTGTCTTTTTACTGCGGCCTTAGAGACGGAGAGTTTCTTACAGTGCCAAAAGATGTAGAAGAAAAGTTCCGAAAAATTTATACGGGAAGTTTTCAGAGGGAATTGGAGAGACACTGGGAGCTTTCCGGATACTGTAAAAGCGCTGTATATCTTTACGGAGTGATAAGCCTTGAAGATCTGGCGAAGATTTACCGGGGATATGAGCATAAGAAGATCACAGCAAAAGAACTGGCAGATATAGCTGCCCGGTATCCCGGGGAAATGACAGTAAAAGACGGATATCTTATGGAAGAAGAATTGGAAGAAGTGGATCTATATGTACGACTTTTAGAAGACCAGGAGAAGTTGCCTTATTATTTGCCCATGGATAAAGAAGACTTTCTTCGGTACGGAGAAGTAGAATGCCAGGAACCAGACGAACATACCCTGCCTATGCTGGAATTTTTTTCTGAGGAGATGGATCAGGATATGCCTCACAGTCTAATTCTATACTATGCGGTTCTGGATTCCCTGCAGAAGAATGGAGAGCCGGAAGAATGTGCTTCTCTGGCTATGGAATACTGTAAAGAAACCAGGAAAGGCCGGAAGATAAAGCTGACAAAGATCATTAAAAATCTGCAGCCATATGTCCGCACCTGGGAGAACCGGGGATTTACGGATTATGAGGTGGAAGCAATGAGAACGGAAAAACAGGATGCCAGCCGTGTGCTGGCAGATTCTAAGAAAGAGACGGATAAGGATTGTAAGGTAGTCGCTTTTCCCGGAACAAAAAAGATCTATCCCAATGATCCATGCCCCTGCGGAAGCGGGAAGAAATATAAGTACTGCTGCGGCAGAAAGAAAAAATAAAGAGAAATTAAAATCGGACAGAAAGGGCCAGACGGCTGCCTTTTCTGTCCGGTTTTTCTACGATATCGAGGTGAGCTCTAGGCCTTGCACCTACTTATGAGAAAGCTCAGATGATACAACAGGTTTGCCATCTTTGTCAAGCAATGGTGTTAAACCTGATGCATTTCCATTTCGGTGAAACAGATAATTGACACCTGTCTCGGTATCGACCCAGATTTCAACCACTTCAATAGTGCCCTGCCGGTACACTTTCTTAAAACGATCCATCGGTAGTCCTCCTTAATGAAAATTTTAATAAAATCCAGCCTTTTGCTGCCGGTAAAGATAAAAGCAGAAACTGGACAGGAGGGAAATCTTATCTGCTCAGTTTTTTCCAGTATTTCCAAAACTGACGGCCAAGTACCAGAAAAAGAAAGAGATACAGGATAAAAAGTATCCAGAATCCCCAGTTCAGCGCATACCCTGCTAAGGAATGATTCGTACTTTGGGTATACAGGTTGGGAATAATCAGCAAAAAGAAAATGGCTATAAGGGGAACCATACGGCTGAGAAAAATCCGCTTTACCATCTCCAGCCTGGATTCGTCATCACAGAAGATTTCTTCATCCCCGGCCATTTCAGAAGCCGGCTTCCGGAAATAGCTGTAGCCGAAATAATCCTGGATATATTCCCAGCCGCAGTCCCGGAACATCTGGACATATTGTTCTTTGTGAGCAATTCCGTCAGGATTATAGTCCAACTGATAAACCACGTCTTCTGGCTCGCATTTCTCAAAGTGATAGATCCCCAGTAATGTGGCTTTTGTAAAACGCCAGCCTTTTAATCCCTCCTGGCGGAGGAAGTCCTGCTCTTTTTCCCATTCCATAATAGTAAAATACCGGAATTTTATTTTACGATCTTTCATTTTCACGCACCTCCATCATATTCTGATACAGCCGTTCTATCCGTTTCATTTCCAGGTCCAGGACCTGTCTTCCTAAATCTGTAATCTTGTAGATCTTCCGTTTCTCTTCCTCCCGTATGAATTGGATCAGGCCGTCTTTTTCCATTTTGGAGAGACTGCCGTAAAGGGTTCCGGGACTTAAACGTATTTCTCCGTGGGTCAGAGACTCTACCTTCTGGACAATGCCGTATCCATGAGATTCTTCCAGAAGACATAGCAGGATATAAAACCCGGTCTCGGTCATAGGTACATAGACTTTTTTGATATGTGTATTCATATAGGGTCACCTCGGAGATTAGATAAATAGTTTTTAGTGCGATGTATCGCACTGCGATATTATAATTTTAATATAGCACTGGGATATATAGATGTCAACTGAAAATGGAACTTTTCTGATCTGAGCAGCTGCTTTCTCCGGCTTTTTCCTGTATGGACAGAGAAAGGGATTTTCGATATACTGAATTTTATATAAGTAAATTTGTGAGCAAAACATCGGAAGTTTACCAGGAGAGAAGGAGGACGCATATGAATATAGAAAACTTTACCGTTTATCAGAAGACCGTGCCAGAGCGAAAGGCAGTTTTTCAGGAGTTTCCATCTTCTCTCCATCCGGATATCCGGGAGTTTCTGAAACTGGAAGGAATTCCCAGCCTGTACAGCCATCAGGCAGAAATGTTTGAGAGGGCCCGGGAGGGAAAGAACGTGGTGATCACCACTTCCACGGCCAGTGGGAAGACCCTCAGCTTTCTTTTGCCGGTACTCCAGGAGATTTTAAAGAATCCTCTGACCAGAGCAGTTTTTGTCTATCCTACCAAAGCCCTTGCCAGCGACCAGTACCGGGCGTTGCAGCCTGTTCTGGAATATTTCGGAAATGGACGGATCAACGCTGGGGTTTATGATGGAGATACTATGCAGGCGGAACGGAGCAGGATACGGAAAAGTGCCAACATTATCCTTACCAATCCGGAAATGCTGAATTCTGCTTTTCTTCCAAATCACAGCAGCTATGGGTTCGACTTTATTTTCTCCAATCTGAAATATGTGGTCACTGATGAACTCCACACCTACCGGGGTGCTTTCGGGGCTCATCTGGCCAATATTTTCCGGCGGATGAAGCGTGTCTGCGGCTACTACGGATCAAAACCTCAATTCCTGTGCAGTTCGGCCACCATTGCCAATCCCGCAGAGTTGGCGGAGAGGATCTGCGGGGAAAAATTTGTTCTGGTGGATAAGGACGGGTCAGCCGCTCCAGAAAAAGAATACCGGCTGCTCCTTCCACCGGAAATTAAGGGAAAGAATGATAAGATTTACGGCAGAAGGCCGGCCTCCTGGCTGGCAGCGGAGTTGGTACCGGCTCTGGCAGCAGGGAATCATCATTTTATTGTGTTTGGAAAATCCAGGAGAAATGTGGAGGTTATCCTGAAGGAAGCCAGAGATAAAATGGAGGAAAACGGGATTTCCAGGAAAATTGCCGGGTACAGAGGGGGATATACCCCTGTGGAGAGGAAGAGCATTGAGGAGAAAATGATCACAGGAGAACTGGCCGGCCTGGTATCTACCAATGCCCTGGAACTGGGGATTGATATTGGCAGTCTGGACTGTACGGTACTGGCAGGGTATCCGGGAACACGGGCTTCATTCTGGCAGCAGACGGGAAGAGCCGGAAGAAACGGGGAAAAATGCGTAAACTATCTTATCCTGGAAAATCAGCCTTTTGACCAGTATATTGCTCTGGACCCGGAGTGGCTGTTTTCCAAAAGCAGCGAAAATGCTATTGTGGACCCGGACAATCTTCTCATTGAACTGGCCCATATCCGGGCGGCTGCGGCGGAGATGCCCCTGTCTTTAGATGATGCGGGCCTTTTTCCGGATCTGGGGGAGATTATCCCGGTGCTTTTAAATGCAGGAGAAGTGGAGAGTATGGCTGGACGTTTTGCCTGGACGGGAGAGGTATTTCCAGCAGGGGACTACAGTCTGCGGAATATGGACAAGTCCAGATATAAGCTGCTTCTTGAAAAGGAAAACCGGGAGATTACTCAGATGGATGAAACCCAGGCTTTCCATGAGCTTTACCCGGGAGCGGTATATATCCATGAAGGGGAGCTGTATGAGGTGCTGAAGCTGGATCTGGAGTCCAGGACCGCCTATGGAGTTCCCTTTTCCGGAAATTATTACACGGTACCCTCAGGGACCCAGGAGACCAGGATCCTTCAGACTTTCAGAGAGGAAGAGCTGGGAAGGTGCAGGATCCATTTTGGGGATATTAACGTGGAGGAAGTCATCTCCATGTACAAGAAGCTCCAGTTCCATAATCATCAGAATCTGGGCTATGTAAGCCTCCTAAGGCCTTTGCGGAAGGATTATGATACGGAGAGTACCTGGATCCATATTCCGGAGAATGTCACAAGAGTTTATCGAAATCTGCTGGTGCCTGCGAAAAGTGGGGAGCTGATGCTGAATAACCATTTTGAGGGACTGGCCTTTGCGGTAAAGAATGCTGCCATGATGGTGACTATGACAGAAAGTTCAGATATTGATACAGTGATTTCCAACAATGCCAGGATACCGGATATTTTCCAGGAAGAAAAGGTGTCCCTCTTTATCTATGACCGGTATGAGGGGGGACTGGGATACTCGGAAAAAATTTATGATCTGGTACCTGAAATCCTGGAAAAGGCCATTCATATGGTAAAGGGATGTTCCTGCGAGGATGGCTGCCCCGCCTGCGTGGGAGATTATACCCTGGATAAAGCCATGGTTCTGTGGGGCCTGGAAAATCTCCTGGAGGAAAGCCTTCCTCCGGAACAAGTAAAAGTGCCGGAACAAGAGGCCAGGCCGGTAATGGAAAAGGAATATTCGTTCTTTACCCTTCCTATACAGTGGCAGGAGTTCTGCCAGAGCGTGAAAGAAAACGGAGAGAAGGGGGGAGACTTTTTAAAAACTATCCAGGAGGTAGGAGTGGAGGACCATACTCTGGTACTTACGGTGAAAAATGGATTTTACCGGGACTGGCTTCTGGAAGGAGAGAATCTCAGGGAACTGGAGAACACCCTGAGATGGCATGCAGTGTGCCCCTCTGATATGAAAATAGAAGTCCGGGCAGAGGAAGACCGGGAAAATGCAGAAAAGATAAAAGGAAGGCTGCGCAGAAAATATGGAGACAAGGGAGAATAAGGACTGGGAAAAACTTAATGAATACCAAAAGGAGGCAGTGCTGGATGACAGTCCGGCCTGTGTGGTAAATGCCAATGTAGGCAGCGGGAAGACCACGGTGCTCATTGCAAAGGTTTTGTATCTTTATTTAGAGAAAAAAGTGCCTCTGGAAGATATGCTGGTGCTGACTTTTACTAACAAGGCAGCCCAGGAGATCCTCAGCCGCCTTTTGCTCAGAGAGCCAGAACTTTCTCCGGAGCAGAGAGCCGGGTTCGGAACCTTTCACAGCGTGGCCCTGAGGCTTTTAAAAGAAAAGCTCCCTGTGGAAAAAGCCGGCTGGGACAGGGACTTCTCTGTAATGGAACCTGAAGAAGAAACAGAGCTGGCCCAGAGGATCATTAAAGAAGAAAAATTGAATATCAAATATAAGAACCGGCTGAAAAAGCGCCTGGAGCAGGAATACAAGGCTTATCTGGAAGGAAGAGAAGCTTCCAGGTATGGGGACGACCTGTTCCGGCTGTACCCTCTGCTGAAACAGGAGAAACAGCGGGAGAACAAAATGAGCTTTTCGGACTTGCTTCTGGTAAGCACCGAGCTGATAAAAGAGGAAGGGTTTCACCCCGCCTGGGTGATCGCAGATGAAATCCAGGACAGCGATAACCTCCAGCTGGAATTTCTGGAAGCTCTGGTGGGAGAGGAGACCAGGCTTTTTGCCGTGGGGGACCCAAACCAGGTAATCTACAGCTGGAGAGGTTCCAGCGACAGTACCTTTTTTGCCCTGAAAAGGAGGTTTTCGGCAAAAGAACTTTCCCTGCCGGTAAATTACCGTTCTAACGCAAGGATTCTGGAAGCGGCTAACCATTTCCGGCAGTTTGGAACCAGGATCCAGGGCTGCCGGGAAGAGGGAAAGCTTATTAAGGTAAAACGGCAGTATGACCCTTTTACAGAGGCAGAATATCTGGCGGAACAGATTGAAAGTTTACATAAAACAGGAGAGAGCTATGAGGATACCGCAATCCTTTACCGTCTTCAGAGGCAGGGGGAGCTTCTGGAGAAGGTTTTTGAAAAGAGGGGAATTCCTTATCAGATTTCGGTAAAACAGACGGTAAAGGATATTCCTGCCCTGGACTGGGTGGTGAAAATCCTTCGGTTTTCTGTAAATCCCAGAGACCGGCAGACAGGGGAAGAGGTGCTGCTGAATCCGGGATTCGGGGAGAAGCTTACGAAAAAGAAAGTCCGGGACCTTCTGGAGGAGGGAAAAGGGAAGAGTTTTTTATATGAGCAGATGAGAAGCTTTCAGGCCTGGTCTTCCAGCCAGACAAAGATTCCCAAGTGGAGGGAAATCTTTGATTATTTCGGTCTTGGAGAAGCCTTTGGTCCCACTTCGGCTGGCTATAAGGAAAGAGAAGAACAGGCAGGGAAACTTCTGGAATGGCTGAGAGTGTACTGTGAGAAAAAAGAATTGTCTCTCTGGGAAGGGACCAGAGCTTTTTTAAATGATGGGGCCCTCTATGGCATGGACCTTGGAGAAATCATGGGGGAGAGAGAAGAATCTTTAAAGGGCGTCCGGCTGATGACCCTCCACGCCTCAAAGGGACTGGAGTTTCACCGGGTATATCTGATCGGTGTGAATCAGGGGCTGATTCCTCTTCGCTGTAAAACTATGGAGCAGGAGGAAGAGGAGCGGCGGCTGTTTTTTGTAGGCATGACAAGGGCAAAAGAGGAGCTGGAACTTTCTTATTATGTCAACCCAAGAGAGCCGGGAGTTTTCGGAGAAGGAAGCCGGTATCTTCTGGGCATCCCTCCGGAGCTTCTGGACTGGGAGGAAGACGTCAGGAGAGAAAAAGGGGAAGAAAATCTCCGAAAACTGGGAAGAAAAGTCCGGGAAGAACTGCGGAAGAAGAAAGAAGCAGAAAAGGAATTGGCTCCAGACAAGAGGAATACAGATGCTGAGCCAGAGGGCAGAAGAGAAGAACTTTCGGAGAAACCAGATGAAAGGGAAACTGGAAATGTGGTACCTGGCCCAAGGGTCCGTCACAGAAAGTATGGGGAGGGAATACTGCTCTCTCAAAATGAACTGACTGTAGAGGTGGAATTCCCTGGCTATGGACGGAAACAGTTTTTGAAAGCTCTGGGAGAGATAGAGTTCCTTTCTCAGGAGACAGGTGAGACTTATGGAAAGTAAAATGGATTTTTATAAAAGAGGAGCCCTGGTATTAAAAAGCATTCCTCAGGGGAAAGTAGCCACTTACGGACAGATTGCCCTGCTCTGCGGAAAACCGGGAAATTCCCGGCAGGTGGGATATGGCCTGGGGAGAAATCTCATGGGGGAGGATATTCCCGCATATAAAGTGGTAAACGCCCAGGGGATTCTGTCAGGAGCGGCGGCCTTTGAGACTTTTGATATGCAGAAACTTCTTCTGGAGCAGGAAGGGGTGGAGGTCAGACTGACAGAAAAAGGGTGGAAAGTAGATTTAAAACGATATCAATGGAAAAATACTCTGGAGGAAGCAGAAGCCTTTCGGGAAGAATTTCAAAAGAGAGGAATCTGACAGGAGAAGAGGTGGAACAAGTGAAGATTACATGTATTGCCTTAGACTTGGACGGAACAACTTTAAACCCTCAGGGGAGACTTGGCAGAAGAAATCGGGAGGCGATTAAGAAGGCTCTGGATGCAGGAATACAGGTAGTGGCGGCCAGCGGCAGGTCCCTGGATTCTCTGCCAAAGGACATTCTGGAAATTGAAGGTATCCAATATGGGATCACATCTAACGGAGCTGCAGTGTACAGGCTTTCTGACAGAAAATGTCTGAAACAGTCCAGGCTTTCCGGTGATTCCGTAAACGAGATTCTGGTCTGTGCAGAGAAGGAAGAGGTAGTTTTTGAGGCTTTTATTAAGGGAAAGCCCTATGCTCAGAAAGAGTATGTGGAGGACCCGGTAAGTTTTGGGGCCAGTGAAAGAGCTATTCCCTATATCCAGAGTACCAGGGAGCCTGTGGCAGATATGGAAAGCTTTATCAGGGAAAACCAGGAGATGCTGGACTGTTTGGACATTGTGGTGAAAAGTGAGGAAAAGAAGAGAGATTTGTGGAAAACTCTTCAGGAAAATGTAAAAGATGTGTATATCACTTCTTCGGTCCCTCAGCTTTTGGAGATTTCTCACAGAGATTCGGGAAAGGATGCAGGAATCCGTTTTCTGCTGGAATATCTGGGCTTAAACAGAGAAGGCCTGGCGGCTTTTGGCGACGGGGACAATGATAAAGAGCTCCTTGCTTATGCCCGGATAGGGATTGCTATGGAGAACGCCTCTCCGGAGTGCAAAAGGACAGCAGACTGGAGCGCGCCTTCCAATGACAGAGACGGGGTGGCCTGGGGAATTGAAAAATTGCTGGGTATAGGAAGTTTTGAATTATAAAAATTTTATAGTTCTTTACTCGACAAAAAGGGAAAAAAAGTTTAAAATTTTAATATAGATAATATATCTTAACAGGCATAAAAATGTAATAAATGTAAAATACAGGGGGCAGTAAAGTATATATTAAATTTATCATTTATATAACTTTATAAGGCCCCTTTTACTATGATAGCGGGAAGGAAGGATGGCGGGTGAGAAAGAAAGCATTACATAAAGATATACGCCAGGAAATCAAAAGGACTTTACCCAGGTTCCTTTCCCTGTTCCTCATGTCGGCGCTGGGAGTGTCCTTTTTTTCAGGGGTGAGGGCCTCCATGCCGGATATGCTCAGCACTACAGACGGATATCTGGATGACACGGGATTATTTGATCTTCAGGCAGTAAGTACCATGGGCCTTCAGGAGGAAGATCTGGAGGCTGTGCTGGACACAGAAGGAGTGCAGGAAGCAGAACTGTCTTATTCCTCGGATCTTCTGTGCGACAGTGAGGGAGAGCAGTATGTAGTCCATCTGATGGCTCAGAGTGATATGGCGCAGTGCCAGGCAGAGGAAGGCAGGCTGCCGGAAAAGGCAGACGAAATATTTTTGGATACGGAACTTGCCCAGGCTCTTGGCTGCCAGATCGGAGACAAGATCACTCTTTATGAGGAAGATCAGGAGGGAGATAAACCGGAAGGGCTGGCATATGGGGAGTTTGAGATCACCGGTATAGGATCCAGCCCTATGTATCTCTCAATAAACCGGGGCAGCGCCTCTGTAGGAAATGGCCAGGTCACCGGATTTGCCGTGGTTCTGCCGGAGGCCTTTGATATGGAGGTCTATACCCAGATGAATATCCGTCTGGAGGGCGCAGGAACCCTGGAATGTTACTCCGATGAATACAAGGAGTTGGTGAGCAGCGTCCAGGCTGCTCTGGAGGAGACTGCAGGGGTCCAGTGTGAGTGGCGGTATGAACAGATTTACGATGAGGCACAGGGCGAGCTTGCGGATGCCAGAGCCGAGCTGGAAGATGGAAGGGCTACTGCCCAGCAGGAGCTTGCAGATGCCAGAAAGACTCTGGATGACGGCTGGGCCAAGGTCAATGATGGAGAGAAGCAGCTGGCAGATGGAAAACAGCAGCTGGCAGACAGCGAAGCTCAGCTGAACCAGAGCCAGCAGGAGATTGACGATGCAAAAGCCCAGATGGAATCAGCCAAAGCCCAGGCGGAAGATGGTGCAGCTCAGGTAAGCGCCGGATGGGCAGAGATTGAGGCAAATGAAGCCCAGCTTAATGATTCAGAACAGCTGCTGTCAGAGAAAAAGGCTGAACTGGAACAGGGAGCGGCAGAATTAGAGGCCGGGAAGGCCCAGCTGTCTGCCCAGGAGGAGGTTTTAAACCAGTCTCAGTCAGAACTGGAAGCCGGAAAGACCCAGCTTGCACAGATGGAAGGGGCATTGGAAACTCTCAGAACAGCAGTGTCAGAACAGGAAGGGGCTATAGGAGGACTGGAAAGCCAGGCGGCGGCTATCCAGGGGCAGATCGATCAGCTTCAGGCATCTCTTGGAACCTCTTCAGACCCTGAAAATCCAGATGGAGACAGCTCAAATGATGAAGAAATCCTGGCTCAGATTGGAGAACTGGAAGCACAGAAAGCTGCTCTGGAGACAGAAATTCAGAATCTTACAGTGTCTTTGGAAGAGACAAGAGCCCAGCTGTCTGCCCAGGAGACTGCTCTGACTCCCCAGATACAGCAGCTTCAGCAGGTAATCGCCCAGGGGGAAGCCCAGCTGTCAGAAGGAAGGAATCAGTTGGAGACAGCCAGGGCTCAGCTGGAGGAAAGCGAAGCTCAGATTACTGCCGGCAGGGAAGAGATCGCTCAGGGCGAGGCAGCGATTGCCCAGGGACGCCAGGAACTGGAGGCTGCTAAGGCCCAGCTGCAGGCGGCCCAGGCTGAAGTAGACAGCGGCCAGGCTCAGATTGCAGCCTATGAACAGCAGATTGCAGATGGAGAGGCCCAGATTGCTTCCGGCAGAGCCCAGCTTGAAGAAGCCAGGGTTCAGCTCCCTGAACAGGAACAGGAGCTTGCAGATGCCAGAAAAGAGCTGGAAGATGGAGAGGCGGATTATTTAGAAGGAAAAGAAGAAGCAGAGGCCCAGATTGCTGATGGAGAACAGCAGATTGCTGATGCAGAGGCAGAGCTGGCGGACCTGGAACAGCCGGAATGGTATCTGAATACCAGAGATGACGTGGTGGAAGATTATGGTGAAATGGAGGACAATGCAGCTCAGATCGGTGCAATCGGCAGGGTCTTCCCGCTGATGTTTTTCCTGGTGGCAGCCCTGGTAAGCCTTACTACTATG
The DNA here is from genome assembly GCF_002161645.1 of Blautia sp. An46. Classification (NCBI taxonomy): domain Bacteria; kingdom Bacillati; phylum Bacillota; class Clostridia; order Lachnospirales; family Lachnospiraceae; genus Blautia; species Blautia sp. An46. The sequence continues at coordinate 55,560 of NZ_NFIF01000004.1, forward strand.
ACCAGAATGGTAGAAGAGCAGCGGGGCCATATCGGAACTATGAAGGCCCTTGGATACTCCAAAAAAGATATCGCCATGAAATATCTCTTTTATGCAGGCAGCGCTACTTTAAGCGGCGGCGCTGTGGGGATCCTGGTGGGACAGAAGCTGTTTCCTTATGTTATCCAGGTCAGCTATGGAATTATGTATGACTGTCTGAAACAGCCGGATATTCCATACCGTCCGGTGTTTGCTATTCAGGCCATGTTAATATCCTTTGTCTGCATTATGCTGGCAACAGGCTTATCTTGCATGAATGAACTGAGAGAGAGCCCGGCAGAACTTATGCGTCCGGCAGCTCCAAAGGTAGGAAAGCGGGTACTGCTGGAGTACATACCACTTATCTGGAAACGACTGAATTTTACTATAAAGTCTACTTTCCGGAATATTTTCCGGTATAAAAAACGGCTGTTTATGACAATCTTTGGAATCTCTGCCACTATGGCTCTGCTGGTCACCGGATTTGGGCTGCGGGATTCCATAATCGATCTGGCCGAAATTCAATACGATAATATCCAGCTTTACGATGCAATGATAACTTTCAGCGGTACGGATGAAGAAAAAGAAGACCTGGGACAATGGCTGGAGGATGAGAAAGATGTGGCGGCATCTACTATGGTCCATATGGAAATGGTGGATGTAAGTACGGAAGAAGGAAATGGAGAAGTCTATCTTTGTGTTCCGGAAAATAAGGAAGATTTCCAGGCCATGACAGTCTTGCAGAACAGGACCTCAGAGGAAGTCTACACCCTGGACGGCGAAGGGATCCTTCTTACGGAATGGATGGCAGATACCCTGGGGGTAAGTGCAGGAGACAGTATTACCATGGAAAAAGAGGACGGCAGCAGCAGTCAGGAAGTACAGGTCATGGGCGTGGTAGAAAATTACATTATGAACTATGCATACATGTCGCCCCAATACTATGAGAAAATCTATGGAGAACCGGCAGAGTTTGAGGTAATGTATGCAGAGTTTACTCCGGAGGGGCAGGAGAGAGAGAATGAGCTTGGCTCAGAAATCCTTCAGCAGCCAGGTGTGTATAATGTAAGTTATACTTCTGATACCAAAAGAGAGATTAACGATATGCTTCAGGCCCTGGTGCTGGTAATTATTGTACTGATCGTAACAGCAGCCCTTCTGGCCTTTGTGGTACTGTATAACCTGAACAATGTAAATATTACGGAGCGGCGCCGGGAACTGGCCACATTAAAAGTCCTGGGCTTTTATGATCAGGAAGTGGCGGCTTATGTGTACCATGAGAATATTATCCTTACTCTCATGGGCATTGTGGTGGGTGTAGGACTGGGAACTCTCCTTCACCAGTATATCATTCATACTATCCGGGTGGATATGGTTATGTTTGGTCAGCATGTATCCCTGGTCAGCTTCCTGATCAGCGCAGTGCTAACGGCAGTATTCTCAGCTTTTGTAAACTTTGTTATGTATTTTAAACTGAAAGAAATCAATATGGTAGAGTCACTGAAGAGTGTGGAATAGGAGCCGGACAGAAAATAATGAAGATGGGGCTGTTGCATTAATTGCGACAGCTCCATTTTCTTAGAAAAACAAAATGCTTACTAAAGCATTTGGAAACTTTTGTAAAGAAAGAATAAATTCTAAGAGGGCTGCGTATACAAGCCATGATGTGTTGTGTATAATGAGGAAAAATTACGAAGAAAGGAAATTACTGAAACTACTATGAACAAAAGAAGAACTTCTGAAAGTCCCAGAAACTCCAGATCTACCAGGGCTTCCCAGCAGGTCAGAAAATCAAGAACACAGTATAGTTCAGGAAATCCTGGAAGTTTCCGAGATTCCAGAGGCTCTCGCTGCAGCGGTTCATTGCAGAAGCCCATGAACAAAAGACGCCAGGAAAAATTAAGACGGCAGAGAAGAAAACGCAACTTGTGTTATGGAATTTTGGCGGCGATAACGCTCCTTGTGTTTTCGTTGACAGTTCTTGGGATCAGCAGGCTGCTGCCGGATAGAGTCCGTGACGGGGCGGAACAGGTCAGTGAAGATTCAGGAACACAGGTGACGACAACTTTAAGCCAGCCGGAGATGAACGCCTCCGGCACGAAGGATTTTTTCAAAGAAATCACGTTAAGAGGCTGGCAGTCGGATTCCCAAGGCATTAGGTACATTGCTGCAGACGGAACTTCTTATGGGAAGGGCTGGCATGATATTGACGGAAGTCAATATTACTTTGATGAAAATGGTTATGTAAAGACAGGCTGGCATGTTATTGATGGAAAAGATTGCTATTTCGATGAAAGCGGAAAATACGACAGTGAGAAAGTAAGGCCCATGATTGCGCTGACTTTTGACGACGGACCGGGGAAGTATACGGAAGAATTATTGGAATGTCTGGAAGAGAACAATGCTAAAGCCACGTTTTTCATGCTGGGCCAGAATGCAGAACGATATCCGAATACGGTCAAACATATGGAGAAACTGGGAATGGAACTGGCAAATCATACTTATGACCATCCGATTCTCACCAACCTTTCCAGTACCCAGATCTCAAATGAGATTGAGAAGACAAGTAGAATTATTGAGAGGATAGCGGGAAAGGCGCCTGCAAGCATGAGACCTCCGGGAGGCGCTTTTAATCATACAGTAAGGTCAGTCTCCGGCCTTCCTATTATCATGTGGAGCATTGATACGAAAGACTGGAAAACTAAGAGTGAGGATATGACCTATCGATGCGTTATGGATAATGCCAGGGATGGTTCCGTGGTATTGATGCATGACATTCACCAATGGTCTGCAAAAGCAGCCATCCGCATGATACCAGAGCTGGTGGCAAAGGGATTCAAGCTGGTGACCGTAGAGGAACTTGCCAGGGCAAAGGGAATTACTCTGGAGAATGGAAAAGCATATTACTATTTCGGCGAGGGAACACAGCAGGTAGAATAAAAAATTTTATATGGGTGACAAGAGCAGAAGTTCCAAACAGCATTATGGAATGGGATTGTATATTGCAAATACTATTGTGATACAGCATAAGGGAACACTGACCCTGGGAAATTCCAGGAAAACCGGGGGAGCAGAGGTGGTAATAGAGATACCGCTGTGAGAGGTCTCTGTCGCTGAAAAGCAAATATGCCGGGAAAGGAGAGACCTGTGCTGCTTACCACAGAGGAAATCTTCCTTACCAGCGGGATAACCTTATATAATTACAAAAAGATTAAAGGGGCAAGTTATATGTCAGGAACCTTTATACATTTTATGCGAATTTGCCGAGCATAGCTTTGAGACCATAGGCTCAAAGCAGCACAGACTGAGGAGTAAAATGTATAAAGGTTCCTGGTTTTGATTAATGCGTCAGCTTCTTTTATGAAAAAGCAACGAATGTTGTAATGCATAACAGAAGGAATAAGCCGCCCAGAAGCAGCAGTGTGCTGATACCCATCAGGTACAGGAAGACCAGGGTAACGCCTGTGCCCAGGAGCATAAGGATGCCATAGGCTTTCCGGCTGGTATTGTCTTTTCTGTCCAGGACAAAAAGGACCAGCCCCACCACAGCAAGGGCTGTGAGACCGCCTAAAAGAAGTCCGGCCAGCAGACTTCCGTGTCCCGTGAATCTTGTCAGAAATGCAGTGATAAGGGCCACAGGGACTGGGATCCAAGTGATAAGATGATCATCTCTCTGGTTTTTCTTTTCTATTGCAGCAACATGGATTACCATGTCTTTGATATTTTCTTCTGAAAAATCTTCCATTCTTTTTTCCCTCTTTTCGGAATTCATAAGTTCTAAAACCGTAATATCCAAAGCTTCAGCCAGTGGGACAAGAAGGCTGATATCCGGAAAGCCTTTGCCCCTTTCCCAGCGGCTTACGGCTTTATCCGTAACCTTTAATTCCTGAGCCAGCTCCAGCTGAGTCATATTTTTTTCTTTGCGGCAGAGAGCCACAAAAGCGCCGAATTTTTCCGGGTCCATTTCGTCACCTCCCGGAATAAGGATACCGCAAAACCGTGATTTTTAAAACCGATGGATCGTTTACCTGGGGTTTTTTCGTGTCTAATTCAGAAAAAAATGCTGTATTCCACTTATTATCGACCAACCGCTGGTGAAAATTCTTCCGGGTGTACGCAGGTGCGGCAAATCTACAATTTTTGAAATGCCTGTGGAGGAACTTAGGAACCGGGGAATTCCAGATGACCACATTATCCAGAATCGGTATACAGAAATGGACCAGCCGGCAGGACCTTTTTGACCGTGTTGTAAAATATATCATTGAGAATATGGGAAAAACTTTTTCCGCCAGTTCTATTGCCAAGTTTTTGAAAAACGAGCACCGCAACCGGAAAATACTGGACGGCGTATTGGAGAATCTATGGTAATGAGTATAATTACTTTTAGTTTATGCAGCAGTATGCTATAATTTTCAGGAAATCATACGAACTTGAAAAACATCTTTTGGTGACATCATGTTCAATGATTTCCTGACATAACGAGCAAAGTATTGAAATGGATTAAAATACGGTTACCGAGAAAAGCTCGGTAACTGCATTAGATGATAAAAGGCTTTGTGATGGAAGATGGGTGTTTGAAGGAGTTCATTCTATCCGTGTAAGTGGGAAAAATATCAAATTCTCTGCTAAATTGATATGGAGAGAAAGAACAATGGAATTTAAAGTTTTCATGCAGGCGGTATATGCCAGGGATTACCAGTCGGCCAGCACAGAGCATTTAAGAAAAAGATAGACATATTTTTGTAAAACGTAATAGATACAGACAGAGAAAGGAGCAGAAAATGGAATTATTGATCATCAGACACGGAGACCCGGATTATACTATAGATTCTCTTACGGAAAAAGGCTGGAAGGAGGCGGAGTACCTTTCAGAAAAGCTGGTAAAAATGGACATTCAGGATTTTTACGTATCTCCCCTTGGAAGGGCCAGGGATACCGCTTCCTGCACGTTGAAAAAATTAAACAGAGAGGCTGTTGTCTGCCCATGGCTGCGGGAATTTAGCCCCAGGATCAACAGACCGGATGTAACGGAGAAGAAAATGATCTCCTGGGACTGGCTGCCTCAGGACTGGACGAAGAATCCGGAATTTTATGACTATGATAACTGGTGGAAGGCACCGGTATTTCAGGAGGAAGATGTTAAAGCTGAGTATGACTGGGTAACAGAAAATTTTGACAAGCTATTAAAGGAACACGGTTATGTGAGAGAAGAAAATTATTACAGGGTTGAAAGGGCTAATAAGGATAAGCTGGCTTTCTTTTGTCACTTTGGTCTGGGATGCGTACTTTTAAGTCACCTTTTGCATATTTCTCCGATGATCCTGTGGCACCATTTCGTGGCGGCACCCAGTTCTGTAACGTCGGTGATCACTGAGGAAAGACGGGAGGAAATTGCATTATTCCGTATGAGGTCCTATGGGGATGTATCTCATCTCTATGCAAAGGGGGAAGAACCGGCTTTTGCCGCCCGGTTCTGCGAAACTTTCGATGATCCTTTCCAGCGCCATGACTGAAAGGAAAGATAAGGATATGACAGACAGCATGGAAAAACTTGCCGGAGTTACTCCGGACATGGAGGAAGGATTTCAAAAGCTGAAAGAAATCTTTGATAAAGAGGTATTTGAGCTTTATATCCGCCAGGGGCAGGGGTATGTCCCCTATATGATGAACGATGCTCTGGAATGTTATCTGGTCCTTACAGACTGCAGATGTACCGGAGGATATCTCACCGGATATGAGTCATGTACTGTGGGATATCTTTCTTTTAAGGAAGAGGAGAAAGTTCTGGTGGTACATCAGGGAGAAGAAAATATTTTTACCCTCTGGTTTCGGGAAATCCAGGTAAAACTGGAAGGATACCAATACCATCAGATCGGACATTTCTGGCTGAAGGAAAAGGGTCAGGAGCAGTGGCGGCAGCTGGTCTATATGCTGGGAACAGTCTATGATAAATATGAGTATTTTGGGGAAGCCATGTGTACCTCAAGGGAACAGGAACTGATGCGGCTTATGGAATTCCGGCCTTTCCGGTATTGGAGTCCTATAAAAGAATCTCTGGATCCTTATTATCCAGATACTGTCCAGGGAGCAGCAGAGATGAGGAGAATCGCCGGTCTGGCGGGAGACAAAGCTATGGCATTTCTGGCAGGAATCTATGAGAAAGTGCCCCTGATTTTCCTGGAAAAGGTGATTATCTACAGAATGGAAAGTCCCTGCAGCCAGAAGCTTTATGAAAAGATCAGAGAGCTGGTCTGCCAAGAATCCATCCAGTACAAAAAGCGGGATTATGGAAAAGAAATGAATGAACGGATAGAAAAGGAACGGCTCCATGTGGAAGAAGAGCTGTACCGCCGGGGATTTCGGGGAAAATACCCCAGATTTTCCAAGGAAGGCATGGAGATCCTGGCAGTGGAGGAACATCCCTTTACAGTAGGATTTATGGAGTGGGAGAAATTTGATTTCAGGATCCAGCTTATGGTCAGTGAAGACTTTTCAGGAAAGAAAAAGAGCCTGGGACTGAATGGAGGATTCTTCAAAGGTAAAGGGAGACAAGGACGGATAGAGAGCGTGGATCGCTGAGCGCCTTTGCATGAGTAATCTACCTGTGAAAAAGAGGAAACAGGAATGGAAAGGTAGAAATTCTGACTGCTGCGGCCTGAGATGGGAGAAATAGAATTTGAGGGGTAGGAAATGCAGGGGCAGTACCGCCCGGAATGGGAGAAGTGGGATTTTAGTGGTAGAAAATGTCGAGCTGGTACCGCCTGGGAGGGGAGAAGTGGAAACTGAGGGGTAGAAAGAGCCGGGATACTACCGCCCGGAATGGGAGAAGTGGGATCTGAGGGGTAGAAAGAGCCGGGATACTACCGCCGGGCATGGAAAAGTGGAATCCGGGAGGCAGAAAGCGCCCCACACTGCTGCTTGAAACGAGAAAACATGATTTATTCCCAGAGAAGATCATTCCCCCCATTTACAGAGGAGATAAAGTATTTGTATGGAAGTATTCTGGATTATAATTTTGGTATTGATAATATATGTTCCAGTGATTACACTAATTTCATTTGTACGGGCGCTTTTTTGCCTAAGAAAGGGAAAAACATATGCCAAAGAAAAACTCAAGGATACTTTCCTGCATTTTTTCTTTGAACTGTTGAATCCTTTTAATTGGTTCCTGTAAAATATATAGGAATCCTAATTTGCAAAGGAGGACTTACTATGAAAAAGATAGGATTAGGCATTGCGATATTACTCTTTGCTATCGTAATTTCTCTTTCTTCATCAGGAATGGGATTGCTTACTATGGGAATAGGCGTTGTGGGATTGATTTTTTCATTCATTGGCTTTATAGAACATGAGTAAAGCAACTTCCAGTTTTTACAGCAAAATGACAGGATTAAAAAATACAGAGAGCCTCAGGGTGAGAGTAACCTTGCCGGGGGCTCTTTTTCTGTCTGAAAAACTTTTCTGGAAAAAGTGAGATTTTTTCCTGGCCTTTCGGGTATTATAGGTGAAAGGCTTTTCACAATAGGAAAAGAACAGGGCGCCTGCGAGGTATGAAACAGTGGAAGAAATCAGATATATTGAAATTGTGGCTCAGTATCAGGATATGGTTTACCGGATTGCTCTCCATGACTGCAGAAACACCCATGACGCAGAGGACGTTATGCAGACAGTTTTTATGAGGCTTTATCAGAAAAATCCGGAATTTGACAGCCAAGAGCATCTGAAGCACTGGTTGGTCCATGTTACGGTGAATGAATGTAAAAGGCTGATCGCCTCTCCATGGAAAAAGCGAATGGATTTTTGTCAGGAGGAAGAGGAAAAGGAACAAGGACAGGCTGGGGCAGAGGGATATGAAAGAATAAGGGAAAAAGAACTTCTAGAGCAGATTTTCCGGTTGCCCAGAAAATACCGGGTTCCCATCTATCTGTATTATTATGAAGAGTATTCAGTAGCAGACATTGGGGATATGTTAGGAAAAAGTCCTTCCACCATTCAGACCTGGCTTTCCAGAGCACGTAAAAAATTGAAAAAACTGCTGGAGGAGGTTAAATATTATGAATGAAGAGTTTCCAAAAAAAATTTATCAAAAGGCCTGCGGCCATCTGACACCTTCCAGTGGAGCTGTGAAGGAGGTTTATAAAATGACAAAGCCGAAAAAATATCCAAGATTGAAAAGAAAAGCATTTGCAGGTGCAGCTGCTTCTCTGGCACTGACGTGTTCTCTGTCTGTGGGAGTTCTGGCGGCTTCTGATACAGATGTCAGGCAACTGGCAGGGGAGGCGGCCCAGCAGATTGCTATGGTGTTTAAGAATCTGACGGTAGACAAAGAGGCTTCCACTCCCTATGAGACGGTGCTTCACGCCGAGGACGGTACCCAGATCACTGTGGTCCATGAATATGGTGAAGATGGAGAATATTATGTGACGCTGGTCTATCATGAAGACAGCAGGCGGCTGGGCCTGAACATAGGTGATACGGAGATTGATATTACAGATCAGCTCAGGGAAAACGGAATTTATACCCAGGACTATACTTTTGAGGGGCAAGAGAGAAGACTAACCGTCACCGGAACTCCGGAAGAGCCTCAGTTGGAAACAGAGATATTGGTTAAGTAATAAAGGGGGATTCTTTGGGGAATACTGTTTTTACAGGCGGCATCAGGCTATACACAGGGCTGTCATGACCTGGCCGATGCTGTAAAAAGAGAAAACAGGAAAGAAGGGATTATGATGGACGCACAGACCAGAGGACTTCTGCGGGAGTGCAGCCTGGGCTGTAAAATGGCAATCAACAGTTTTGATCAGATGAGGGATTATGTAAAGAACGAAGAGCTGAAAGAACTTATGGATACCTATGACAAGAAACATAAGGCATATGAAGAGAAAGCTGCCAAGATGCTTCTGGAAGAGGGCAGTCAGGAGAAAGAACCGGGAATGATGGCTTCGGCTTTTTCAAAATTGACTACAGAGATGAAACTGATGATGAAAGATGATAGCAGCCAGGTGGCAAAACTGGTCATGGACGGCTGCAATATGGGAATCCAGACTCTGGGAGGCTATATCAATGAATACAAAAATGCCTCGGGACAGAGCATGAACCTGGCAAAGGATATTGTGCGTACAGAGGAATCTTTAATGAAGGATATGCAGAAGTTTCTGTGATCAGTGCAGGGCGCTATTTCTAGCGCCCTGTAAACATTTCCATATCTTGTATAAGGTTTTTCAGATTGGTTTTCAAAACTTTGACGATTTCCAGAATAATATATTTTTCCTGAGGAGAACAGTCTTCTAAAAGTTCTTGTATCTCCTTGTCCAAAATTACAGAAGAAGCGGATACATTTCCGCATACCAGTTCGTCTATAGATATTTGAAGCGCATTGGCAATGGAAAGGATACATTGCAGACTAGGCTTTGTCTGGGCATTTTCCACTTTGCTGATATGCTGAGGGGAATAATGGCTGGCTTCCCCCAGGTTTTCCTGAGTCATTTCCGCAGCCTCTCGATATTTTTTGATTCGTTTGCCAATCTTTTCATAATCCATCTTTTGCACCCCTGGGAGTTTTTTATATTATATGCATAAATTCTTCTTATGGTGAATGTACTATAAGGAGAGATTCTCTATATAGTTTAAAAAAGGGATAAAAATAGAATTTCAGCTTTTCTATTCTTTAAGGGATTTTTCTGCTACAATAGGATTTGTACATGATGCGTTTGGAGATATCTAAGGAGGATTATGAATAAATTTGAAATACTAAAACAGATTTTTGGATATGATACTTTCCGGGAAGGGCAGGAAACTTTGGTAGACAGTACCCTTTCCGGACGGGATGTGCTGGGGATCATGCCTACGGGAGCAGGCAAGTCCCTTTGCTTTCAGGTGCCGGCTCTTCTTTTTCCGGGCATTACTGTTGTGGTCTCGCCCCTGATTTCCCTGATGAAGGACCAGGTGTCTGCCCTGAATGCGGCAGGAGTCCATGCAGCTTACATAAACAGCTCCCTTACAGAAGGACAGTACAGGAAAGCTATGGAGCTGGCCAGACAGGGCAGATATAAGATTATCTATGTGGCCCCGGAGCGGCTGATGACAGAGTCTTTTCTTTCTCTGATCCAGGCAGTGGAGATTTCTATGGTGGCAGTAGACGAGGCTCACTGTATTTCCCAGTGGGGTCAGGATTTTCGCCCAAGCTATTTAAAAATTGTGGATTTTATCAGCCAGCTTCCCCGTCGCCCGGTAATCGGGGCTTACACAGCCACGGCTACGAAAGCAGTAAGAGAAGATATTCTCTGTATCCTGGGCCTCCAAAATCCCAAGGTTATGGTTACGGGCTATGACAGGAAGAACCTGTATTTTGCGGTGGAAAAGCCTAAAGATAAAATGAATGCCCTGCTGGAATATCTGAGGAAAAATCCGGAGAAAAGCGGCATTATCTACTGTAATACCAGGAAGACAGTGGAAGAAGTACAGGAAGCCCTTCTTGGGGCAGGTTACTCGGCAGTACGTTATCACGCAGGGCTTTCTGACAGGGAAAAGAAGGAAAACCAGGAGGAGTTTATCTATGACAGAAAGCCCATCATGGTGGCTACCAATGCCTTTGGCATGGGAATTGACAAATCAAATGTGCGGTTTGTGATCCATTATAATATGCCTAAGGATATTGAGAGCTATTACCAGGAAGCAGGCAGGGCCGGACGGGATGGAGAGCCTGGAGAATGTATTCTTTACTATAAAGCTCAGGACGTAAAGATGAATGAATTTCTGATCCAGCAGCAGGGAAATGAAGAACTGGATTTTGAAGAACAGGCTCTTATCCGGGAGCGAAATATGGAGAGGCTGCGGAAAATGACTTTTTACTGCTTCACCAATGAATGTCTCAGAGAATACATCCTCCGATACTTCGGAGAATACGGAGGCAATTACTGTGGAAATTGTAAGAACTGCCTTACGGAATTTGAAGATCTGGATGTGACGGAAGAGACAAGAAGTATCCTGGGGCTTGTAAAATCTACAGGAGAGCGGTATGGGATCGTGGCCGTCTGCGATGGAGTACGCGGGGCCAGGACAGAAAAAGTCCGGCAGTTTGGACTGGAGGAAAATCCGCATTACGGGGAACTGAATAAAACAACTAACGCCCGTATCCGCCAGATCATCAATGATCTGCTGGTGAAAGATTATCTGGTTCTTACTTCAGGAGATTATCCAGTGCTGAAATTGGGAGAAAAGGGAAGGGATTTCCTGAAAGGGGAGAAGCCGGAAACAGTAGTCTTGAAACTTCCCAGGCAGCAGGAAAAAGAAGAGAGCAGACCGAAAAAACAGAAGGCAAAGAGAAACGAAGAAACCAAATATCCTCAGCTCTTTGAAATGCTGCGGCAAAAACGGTATCAGATGGCCCAGGAGGCTCATATACCGCCTTATATTATTTTCTCCGATAAGACTCTTCGGGAAATGAGCTCCTATCTTCCCGTAACAAGAGAAGAGATGTTAGAGATCAATGGCGTGGGAAATAATAAATACCAGAAGTATGGCAAAGTATTTTCTGATATTATTAAAGAATTTATAGAAGAAAACCATATTGAAAAAGAGTAGCGGATATAGAAGTTTATTCCCGCGAGGTTTTTGACTACAAGGAACAGGAGATAAAAATGGAAAAGGAATATCTGATTCGGGAGAAGCCTTTAAAAGCTTTGTTATTTTTTGCTTTTCCTATGATCATAGGAAATTTGTTTCAGCAGTTTTACACCATGGTGGACTCTGTTGTGGTGGGAAGGTTTGTGGGGGAGAATGCCCTGGCGGCAGTGGGAGCCTCTTACTCTCTGACTAATGTGTTTATATCCATTGCCATTGGCGGCGGAATGGGGGCTTCGGTGCTGACCAGCCGGTATTTCGGCGGCAGAAACTATAAAAGAATGAAGACTTCTGTGAGCACGGCACTGCTTTCTTTTCTGGCGGTGAGCATTGTGCTGGGAGGAGCGGGACTTCTCTTGGGAAAAGAGATCATGGAACTTCTGAACACGCCGGAGAATATTATGGAGGATGCCACGGAATATCTGAATATTTATTTTATTGGGCTGCCTTTCCTGTTTATGTATAATGTGCTGGCATCTATGTTCAACGCTTTGGGAAAATCCAGGATTCCGCTGTATCTGCTTATTTTTTCCTCGGTGTTTAATGTAGTGCTGGATGTGATCATGGTGTGCAGCTTTCACATGGGGGTGGCAGGTGTGGCCTGGGCAACTCTGATCGCTCAGGGAATCTCTGCGGTTATGGCTTTTTTGATTTTTGCAGGGGAAATGAAAAGCTATGAAGGGGGAGAGCAAAGCCAATGGTTTGACAAAAGGGAATTGGGAGAAATGTGCAGGATTGCCCTTCCCTCCATCCTCCAGCAGTCTACAGTCTCTATCGGCATGATGCTGGTCCAGTCTGTGGTGAATAGTTTTGGGGCCCAGATGCTGGCAGGATACTCTGCGGGAATGCGGATTGAAAGCATCTGTATCGTACCCATGGCCGCCATGGGAAATGTGATGTCTTCCTATACTGCCCAGAACCTGGGGGCAGGGAAACAGGAACGGGCAGTGAAAGGGTATCATACGGCTTATGGGATTGTTTTTGGATTTGGAATCCTTCTCTGTGTGATCCTGGAACTATTCTACAGACCTCTTATAGCCATGTTTCTGGGAGAAGAGGGAACGGTCCTTGCCATGAACACCGGTATGTCCTATATGCGGTTTATTGGATTTTTCTTCAGCTTTATCGGTCTGAAGATGATTACAGATGGTCTTTTAAGAGGTGCAGGAGATATGAAGGTGTTTACCATTGCCAACATGGTGAATCTCTGCATCCGGGTAGTGGTGGCGGTAACCATGGCCCCCAGATTCGGTATTGCTTTTGTGTGGTATGCGGTTCCTATGGGATGGCTGGCAAATTATCTCATATCTTTTGCCAGGTACCGGACAGGAAAGTGGAAAACAACAGGAAGAGGATAGAAAATAATGGAGCAGAAGATAAAAATACAGCTGGAAAATTTTGAGATTGCTCAGATCCACCGTTCAGGACAGTGTTTCCGCATGGAAGATCTGGGAGAGGAAAGGTTCGGGATTCTGGCGGCAGAAAAGTATCTGGAAATCTGCCAGCATGGACAGGAATGTGAATTTTACTGTTCCCGGGAGGATATGGAAGGATTCTGGAAGGACTATTTTGACTTGCAAACAGACTATGGAAAGTTTATACGGGAGATTGACGAAAAAGATCAGTATCTTGCAAAGGCGGCCCGGCTGGGACAGGGCATCCGTATTCTTCACCAGGACCTGTGGGAGATGATCGTGTCATTTCTTATTTCCCAGCAGAACAATATCCCCCGGATACGCAGGTGCATTGCCAATATCTGCGAAAGATACGGGGAGAGGCGGCAGAACAGTCAGGGGAGAACTTATGATACATTCCCCAGGCCGGAAGCCCTGGCAGAGGCCAGGGAAGAGGATCTGAGGGACTGTAATCTGGGATATCGGAGCCGGTATATAAAGAAAACAGCCAGAATGGTCATGGACGGAGAAATTTCTCTGGAGGCAGTCCGGAATATGAAGTATCCGGAAGCCAGAGAAGAACTGCTGAAACTTTACGGAGTGGGAGAGAAGGTGGCAGACTGTATCTGCCTCTTTGCCCTTCATCAGATGGAGGCTTTTCCTGTAGATACCCATATACGTCAGGCCCTGGAAAAACACTATCCCCAGGGATTTCCTTTTGACAGATACAAAGACTGCAGCGGCGTGATGCAGCAATACATATTTTATTATGAACTTTTTCAGTAGACATAAAAGAGGACCAGAAAAATATTTGGAGGCGAGAGAGATGAAAAATGACAGGTCGATCCACCGACGGGTTTTTCACTATGCACATACAGGAATCGATATATTATATCGTGATCTTCAAATTTCCGGGAAGGGATATGACACTGAGCAGATTGAAAAAAGACGCCGTCAGTATGGCAGTAATCTGTTAGCAGGACGAGCCAGGGACTCTGTTTTATATCGACTGAAGAGAGCCTTTATCAATCCGTTTACAATTATTTTATTTATTTTAGCGGTTATTTCATTTATAACAGATGTGATTCTTGCATCAAATTTCAGCCGGGATCTGACTACAGTTATGATAATCCTGTCTATGCTGCTGGTCAGCGGAATACTGCGCTTTATCCAGGAAATGCGTGCAAAACGTATTGCAGATCATCTGACAAGTCTGCTCCATTCTACTGTGACTGTACGCAGAGATGGAGAATGGAAGGAGATTTCTTCTTCAGAGCTGGTGGTGGGAGATGTAGTCCGTCTTTTTGCCGGAGACCGTATTCCGGCAGATATACGTCTGACATGGACAAAGGATTTGTTTGTCTCACAATCGGTTATTACAGGAGAAAGTGCCATACTGGAAAAAGATGCCGGTATCCTGCCCATGGAAAAATCCAAAACTTATAACCAATACAGCAATATTGGATTCATGGGCTCCTCTGTGACTGGGGGAGCGGCAGAAGGGGTGGTACTGGCAGTAGGACAGGATACGGTTTACGGAGGCTTCTCCGGGGAAGAATCAAATCGAAAAAACAGATTTGACCAGGGCGCTAACTCTATTGCATGGGTACTGATCCGCTTTATGGCAGTATTGGTCCCGGTTGTTTTCGCAGCCTGGGGACTGACAAAAGGAAATTGGTTTTCTGCATTCTTGTTCGGGCTGTCTGCAGCGGTGGGACTGACGCCAGAATTGCTGCCTATGGTTATTAATGCCTGTCTTGCAAAGGGCTGTGCTGCCATGGGACAAAAACAGACTGTAGTGAAAAACATCAATGCCATGCAGGGATTCGGCAGCATGGATGTACTTTGTGTAGATAAGACAGGTACCTTGACAGGTGACAGGATTTTGCTGGAATACTATATGGATATTCTGGGAAATGAAAGTGAAATGGTGCTGGACTATGGTTACCTGAACAGTCTGTATCATACTGGAGTGGCCAACCATCTGGATACCGCCGTCCTCAGATGCCGGGAGATGCCAGAGCATGAAACTCATTTTGCTGAACTTGCCCGACAGTATCTGAAACTGGATGAGCAGCCATTTGATTATGATAGAAAGTTTGCCAGTGTCCTTGTAAAGCACAAAGGTCAGAACCTGCTGATCGTCAAAGGGAGTATAGATGATGTATGCAGACGCTGCCGTTATATTGAGTACAGGGGAAAACGAAGCCTGATGGAAACGGACGGTTTTTCCAGTATCCATGCCATTGTGGATGAAATGCTGGAGGACGGCATGAAGGTTCTGGCAGTGGCTTATAAGAAAACAGATAGAGAAGAAATGGATGCAGGAGATGAACAGGAACTGACTCTTTTGGGGTATCTGGCATTTTTTGACGCGCCTAAAAAAACAGCCACTGACGCAATCCAAAAGCTGAAAAACCTTCATGTGGAAATCAAAGTACTGACGGGAGACCAGAAGGATGTTACGGCGTCTGTCTGCCGGCGTCTGGGAATCCAGGAGGGACAGATCCTGACTGGCAGGGAAATGGATACCCTGTCAGAAGACGAAAAGATGATCCGCATTGAAAATACAGCGGTTTTTGCAGAACTGTCTCCGAAACAAAAGGTCACAATCCTCCAAGTCTTGCAGGAAAACGGACATACCATCGGATTTTTGGGAGATGGAATGAATGACCTGCCTGCGATAGTGGAATCAGATGTGGGAATTTCTGTAGATACGGCGGCAGAAGCTGTTAAAGAGAGTGCAGATGTAATTTTATTGAAGAAGGATCTGAATGTATTGGAGGAGGGGATTTTGGAAGGACGAAAGGCCTTTTCCAATATGTCCAAATATATCAGGATTACGGCCTCTTCCAACTTTGGCAATATTTTATCCATTGTAGCTGCAGGCATATTGCTGCCCTTTTTTCCAATGACTTCTGTGCAGCTTCTGCTCCTGAATCTTCTTTACGATACCCTTTGTCTTGTCCTTCCCTGGGATCATGTGGACCAGGATGCCTGCTCAAAGCCCTTAGAGTGGTCCGGACGGACTTTAGGGCGTTTTATGAGATTTTTTGGCCCTATCAGTACGATCTTTGACCTTCTGACTTTTGTATTCCTGTTTTTCGTCTGCTGTCCTGCAGTATGCGGCGGCAGTTACTGGTCATTATCCGGGACTGCTGAACAGGCCAGATTTATAGCTCTTTTTCAGACCGGATGGTTTTTGGAATCTATGTGGTCTCAGACCCTGATCCTGCATTTGCTGCGGACGAAAAAAATACCTCTGTTCCAAAGTAAGCCCTCCCCTCCCATGATGCTGGTCACTACACTGGGAATCCTGCTTTTTACTGTTTTGACCTTTACCCCTCTGGGAGAGCTGATCGGTCTGACAGCTTTGCCGCTTTTCTATTTTGGCTTTCTGATAGGGGCCGTACTTTTGTATTTACTGCTGGTTACTCTGGCAAAAGGCTGGTATGTAAAAAAATACCATGAACTGTGTTAAGGAAAGGAGGAGTCTCACATGAAAAAGAACATTGGCCTGATCAGTCTGGATTCCTCCCTGCTTAAATGGCTTCATGAAAAACTGCGGATTTCCGCACCAGATATTCAGGGGAAAGAAGAACTGGCAGAAGGGATTGAAGACTTACTGAGCGGAGCCTCCAGCTCCCTTATGCTGGAACTGGGAGATGGAGAAACGCCGCTGCCTGTAAATGATGTCATCCAATGCGGAAATCTGGCCATTTATGCAAGATCTCGAAAGGTAACCCGGGATAACGGGGAAATATCACTGACACCTAAGGAATTTGATATTTTATATTTTCTGGCCCGGAACCGGGGAGAGGTTTTTACAAAAGAGCAGATATATCAGGCAGTATGGGAAAGCAGTTACCTGCTGGATGACAGCAATATTATGGCGTTTATCCGAAAACTCAGGAAAAAGATTGAACCAAATCCAGACGCTCCCGAGTATATTTTGACCATCTGGGGCATAGGATATAAATTCAACGACAGGCTTTAAACTTTAATTCTTAACAAATCGCAAGGAAATCGCAAGATTTTAGTCATGTGATCTTCCCTGCGGTTTTTTTATACTATTTTCAGATAATAGGGGAAGGAGGTAAGAACCAATGAATATGAAAAAAAATCCTCAGGCTGCTGACATGACCTTAGAAAAAGTAATCCTGGACAGAGAAGAAAATCGCTGCATTCAGACTGCAGCCATGAGCTCTGTTAAGGCAGTGCTGAAAAATCTGCATACCACGCTGCGGGGACTGGATGAGGAGGAGGCAGCCGCCAGCCGCAGTAAATATGGGACGAACAGGGTGACCCACGAAAAGAAAAAATCTCTGCCAAAACGCCTGGCCGGTGCGTTTCTGAATCCATTTACGGCTATTTTACTCTGTCTGGCAGCGGTATCGGCTATTACGGATATGATATTTCCCTGGTTTTCTATGTTTGGCAATACGCCGGCAGATTTTGACTGTCTGACGGTAGTCATTATTCTCACAATGGTATTGATTTCCGGTACTCTTCGATTTATTCAGGAATCCAGAAGCGGCAGCGCTGCTGAAAAGCTGCTGGCTATGATTACCACTACTTGTACGGTCAGCCGCAAAGGAGAAAAAGCAATGGAAATTCCTATGGATGACCTGGTAGTCGGTGATATTGTACACTTGTCAGTAGGAGATATGATCCCTGCAGATATAAGGATTTTGGATGCAAAAGACTTATTTGTCAGTCAGGCAAGTCTTACCGGCGAAAGTGAACCTGTTGAGAAAACACCTGAAATGATAAAGACGGAGCAGGACGCCATTACAGACTACAGCAATATAGCCTTTATGGGGAGCAACGTTATTTCCGGCAGCGCAACGGCAGTTGTCGTCCGTGTAGGGGACCATACCCTCTTTGGGACAATGGCTTCTGCAGTAGCTGAAGAGGCAGTAGAAACCAGTTTTACCAAAGGGGTTAATGCAGTTTCCTGGGTACTGATCCGTTTTATGATGGTCATGGTCCCTCTGGTGTTTTTTGTTAATGGCATAACAAAAGGAGACTGGCTGGAAGCCTTCCTGTTTGGCATTTCTATTGCAGTTGGCCTGACACCGGAAATGCTCCCCATGATCGTGACCACCTGCCTGGCTAAGGGAGCCGTATCTATGAGCAAGAAACAGACGATTGTCAAAAACCTTAATTCTATCCAGAATTTCGGTGCCATAGACATTCTCTGTACAGATAAAACCGGAACTCTGACCCAGGATCAGGTTGTGCTGGAATACCATTGGAACGTAGACGGAAAAGATGATGCAAGGGTACTGCGCCATGCTTACCTGAACAGCTATTTTCAGACAGGATATAAAAACCTGATGGACCTGGCGATCATCCGCAAGACTGAAGAAGAGGAATCTGAAAATCCCCAGCTTGCAGATCTGTCTGAAACCTATGTGAAAGTGGATGAAATCCCTTTTGACTTCAACCGCCGCCGTCTGAGCACTGTGGTACAGGATAAAAAAGGAAAGACACAGATGGTTACTAAGGGTGCAGTAGAAGAAATGCTTTCTATCTGTACATTTGCAGAACGGGGAGGACAGGTAAGGCCCTTGACGGATGAAATCCGCAGAAGGATTCTAAGAACAGTAGATGATCTGAATGATAATGGATTCCGTGTTTTAGCCATTGCGCAGAAGAGCAATCCTTCTCCGGTGGGAGTATTGGGCGTCAAGGATGAATGTGATATGGTATTGCTTGGCTACCTGGCTTTCCTTGACCCTCCTAAGGAATCCACAGCAGATGCGATCAGGGCTCTCAAAGAGTATGGCGTCACAACAAAGATCCTGACAGGAGATAATGATAAAGTCACCCGCACGATCTGTAAACAGGTAGGTCTAAAAGTCCGTAACATGCTTCTTGGCCCGGATATAGACAATATGAAAGACGAAGAGCTTGCGAGAGCAGCAGAATCAACAGATGTATTTGCAAAACTGACGCCAGATCAGAAAGTCCGGGTGGTTTCCATCCTCCGGGAAAGCGGACATACCGTAGGCTATATGGGAGACGGAGTGAATGATGCAGCCGCTATGAAATCAGCGGATATCGGTATTTCCGTTGACACTGCCGTAGACGTAGCAAAAGAATCGGCAGACATTATTTTGCTGGAGAAAGACCTGATGGTCCTGGAGCAGGGAATTATCGAGGGTCGAAAAACCTACGCAAACATGATCAAGTACATTAAGATGACAGCCTCTTCAAATTTCGGAAATATGTTTTCTGTTCTGGCAGCGTCAGCGCTGCTGCCGTTTCTTCCCATGATGAGCGTGCAGCTGATTTTCCTCAATCTGATCTATGATCTGTCCTGCACGGCAATTCCCTGGGATAATGTAGATGAAGAGTTCCTGCGTATACCTCGTAAATGGGACGCTTCTTCTGTGGGCAGTTTTATGGCCTGGATCGGGCCTGCCAGCTCTATCTTTGACTTTACAACTTATATTTTCATGTACTTTATATTCTGCCCATTGTTTGTGTCCGGAGGTGTTTTGTATAACAACCTGGAAAATCATTTCAGCGGTGCCGAATTGACTCAAATGCAGACTGCTTACGCTGCTATGTTTCAGGCTGGATGGTTTGTGGAATCTATGTGGAGCCAGACACTGGTTATCCATATGATCCGTACACCCAAGATTCCTTTTATACAGAGCAGAGCTTCTGTTCCTTTGACTATGCTTACCTGTGCGGGAATTGCAGTGCTTACAATCATTCCATTTACAGTTTTTGGCACTTTGCTGGGATTTGCACCCCTGCCCATAAGCTATTTTGCTTATCTGCTCCCGTGTATCCTGCTGTATATAGCATTGGCGACCAGCCTGAAGAAGGCATATGTACGGCACTATGGTGAACTGCTTTAAGAAATAGAGGATAAAATATGGTCTTTCCGCGTAAAATAAAAGAAAAGGCCGGAAGGTGAAACATGAAGATTTTAGTTTTCCTTTCCCAGATCAGTATCCCTCTGGTAATTTTTTACATTGTGTCCTATGGACTGCTGAATAAATGCAAAGTATATGAGGAATTTGTAAAAGGAGCGAAAGATGGGCTGAAAACAGTAGTGGGAATCCTTCCTACCCTGATCGGGCTCATGGTGGCCGTGGGAGTCCTCAGGGCTTCCGGATTTCTGGATCTCATAGGAGAGGGAATCGGGAAGATCACAGAATATGCTGGTTTTCCAGGAGAACTGGTGCCTCTGACTATCGTACGGATGTTTTCTTCCAGTGCAGCTACCGGCCTGGTCCTGGACATTTTTAAGGAGTTTGGAACCGACTCCCGGATAGGCCTCATCGCTTCGATCATGATGTCATGTACAGAAACTATTTTTTATACAGTTTCTGTATACTTTATCGCAGCCAGAGTGAATAAGACCAGATATACCATAGTAGGGGCCCTATTGGCTACTTTTGGAGGAATTGCAGCCAGTGTGGTCCTGGCGGGGCTGATGCTCAGGTAAACAGATCAGAGATATAAAAACTGAGAGACAGGTGGATTCCTGGCTCTCAGTTTTTTGCTATACAATAAAATCTGATTCTGCTATAATAAAAACATAGTTGTGCCGCGTTAACATAGTAAAAATGAAAAATATTGACATAAAAACTCTATAATGATAATATGGTAGCACGTTAAAGCGAAGGGGACAAAATCATGAGATATTATGACAAAATAACACCAGACGGAACCAGGGACCTTCTTTTTGGAGAGTGTGACCAGCGTTCTCAGGTGACAAAAACATTAAAAGACCTGTTTGTGGCTCAGGGTTATCGCAGAGTAATGACGCCGGCCCTTGAGTTCTATGATGTCTTTGGGAAAGCGGCGAAATACCTGCCCAAGGAATCCATGTATAAGCTGACAGACGCCAAAGGAAGACTGATGGTGCTCTGCCCGGACTGTACGGCTCCGGTAGCCAGACTGACAGCTACAAGGCTGAAAGGACTGCCGAAACCGCTGAGACTTTACTATAACCATAATATATACCGGGGATTTCCTGAGAGAAAAAGCAAGAGCGTAGAGATTAACCAGGTGGGGATCGAACTTATCGGCGGCTCGCCTCTGCGGGGAGACCTGGAGGTGGTAGAGCTGGCGGCCAGAAGTCTGGATAAAGTCAGCGAAGGAAGATACCGTCTGGAGCTTTGCCATATCGGATATTTTAAGGCTATCATGGACAGCCTGGATGCTGACGACGATACCAAAGAAGAAATCCGCCAGCTGGTGGAGCAGAAGAACTATGCAGCTCTGTCGGATATTCTCGGAAAAGCCAAAGATAACAAGGCGGCCAGAGCTCTCAGAAGGCTGCCAAGACTTTTCGGAGGAGCAGAGGTTTTCCAGGAAGCCTACGAACTATTTGACGAAAACGGCGCCAGAGAAAGCCTGGATTACTTAAAGCAGATTTACGAATACCTTCAGGAACTGGGACTGGGTGACAAGGTACTGATTGACCTGGGTCTGGTAAATCTGGCAGAGTACTATACAGGGATCATATTCCGGGGATATTTCCGGGGACTGGGAGAACAGGTTCTGTCAGGAGGCAGATATGATACACTCCTGGGACAGTTTGGAGAAGACCACTGTGCCATTGGATTTGGTTTTAATGTGGATCTTGCCAGCCAGGGAAAAGAGCCGGAACCGGAGCCTGTGCCGAAAATCCTGGTCTTTACCCAGGATCTGAAGTATATTCCAGCCAGCGTTCAGTACCGGAAAGAACTGGAGGAGAAGGGGATCATGGCGGAAAACAGTGTCTTTGACACATTGGAGGAAACTCTGGAATACGCCAGAAAAAGAGGAATCCTCCGTGTCCATCTGGTAGGGGAGAAGATTGAAGAACATCAGATGGAGAAAGGAACCGGGGAAAATGAGACCAATTAGAATCGCACTGACAAAAGGACGTTTGGAAGATAAAACCGTAGAGATGCTGGAGCGTCTGGGATACGACTGTACCAATGTAAGAGAAAAAGGAAGAAAACTGATCATGCCTGTAGGGGACGGGTCACTGGAAATCGTTCTGGCAAAGGCGGCAGATGTAGTCACCTATGTGGAGACGGGAGTCTGCGATATGGGCGTGGTGGGAAAAGACACCATTATGGAAAAGGGAGGCACCTTTTATGAGGTAGCGGATCTGGGATTCGGCAGATGCCGTTTTGCCCTGGCCGCTTTAAAAGGAACTGATATTTATCAGGGGTACCGGACCAGGACTATTGCCAGCAAATATATGAATGTGGCAAAAAGTTTTTTTGAAGGGAAAAATATGGACGTGGACCTTGTGAAGATTGAAGGCTCTGTAGAGCTGGCCCCTGTCCTTGGTCTGGCCGATGCCATTGTAGACATTGTGGAGACGGGAACCACATTGAGAGAGAATGGATTGGAAGTTATTGAGGACATCTGTCAGGTCAGCGCCAGACTGATCGTAAATATTGCCAGTATGAAACTGCGGAAGAAAGAAATCGAAGAACTGATCGGCAAGGTGGAAAAAGATATAAAAGCAAAAGAAAAAAACTGAAAGGAGATAGTCCCATGAGCTATGAATTGCCTGAAAAGCTGAAGAATCTGCCAAAATATGACCCGGTGACAGAGATTTACCGGGTGCGGCTGGATGCTAATGAAAGCTTTTTGGAAATGCCGGAAAATATAAAACAGGAAATCCTGAAGGCGGTTTCTGAAGTGGAGTTTAACCGCTATCCGGATCCCAATGCTACAGAACTGTGCCGAAAATTCGGAGAGCTGTTTCATGTTAAGCCGGAACTGCTCACAGCAGGAAATGGTTCAGACGAGCTGATCTCCATTATAGTTCCAAATTTTCTGGGAGAGGGAGACTGTATGCTGACCATCCTTCCGGATTTCAGTATGTATACTTTTTATACCCGTATGGTGGGGGCCAGAGCAGAAGCTCTGAACAAAGATGAAAATATGGAAGTGACCCCAGAAGAAATTATCGAAAAAGCGGCTCAGTGCAATGCTAAGCTTCTGGTATTTTCAAATCCCTGCAATCCCACAGCGGTGACCATGAGCAGAGAAGATATCCTGAAGATTGTAGGCGCCGTAGATGCCATGGTAGTGGTGGATGAAGCCTACATGGAATTCTCAGAGGGCTCTGTACTGGATGAGATTGAAAACTATGAGAATCTGATCGTACTGAAGACCTGTTCCAAGGCCTTTGGAATGGCGGCTATCCGCCTGGGATTCGCTGGGGCAAATGCCAGAATAACAAATATCCTGAAAACTTTGAAGGCGCCTTATAATGTAAATTCCATGACTCAGGCTGTGGGCTCTGTGATTCTGGGGCATAAAGAGTACTTAGAGAACTGTACCACTCAGATAAAGGCCTCTGCCCAGGAACTTTATCAGGCTATGAAAGTTCTGGCAGAGAAAAAACAGGATATCCAGAAGCTGTACCCTACAGCTACCAATTTTCTGTATATAAAAACAGACCGGAGCAGCGAAATCTATGAAGCCCTGAAAAAAGAAGGCATCTCTATCCGGAACATGAAGGGTTATCTGCGTATATCTGCCGGATCCAGGGCAGAAAACCAGGAACTGGTCCAGGCCTTAGACAGACTGCTTGCATAGAGAAGAAAGGAGTGGAGTGCCGTGAGAGTGGGAAAGATACAGCGGAATACCCGGGAGACCCAGATATCCCTGAGCTGGGACCTGGATGGAGAGGGAGTCTATAAGGGGAGCTGCGGCGTGGGATTTTTTGACCATATGATGCAGGCTTTGTGTGTCCATGGCGGTTTTGACATTGAACTTGCCATGAAGGGAGATCTGGAGGTAGACTGTCACCACAGCATTGAAGATCTGG
The DNA here is from genome assembly GCF_002161645.1 of Blautia sp. An46. Classification (NCBI taxonomy): domain Bacteria; kingdom Bacillati; phylum Bacillota; class Clostridia; order Lachnospirales; family Lachnospiraceae; genus Blautia; species Blautia sp. An46. The sequence continues at coordinate 79,401 of NZ_NFIF01000004.1, forward strand.
GGATTGTTCTTGGAATGGCTTTAAAGGAAGCCCTGAAGGATAAAGGGGGCATCCGGAGATACGGCAGCTTCTACATACCTATGGACGAAGCCCTTGGATTTTGTGCCCTGGATGTCAGCGGAAGAGCCTTTCTGGTCTTTGACGCCAGCTTTGAGAATCCTTCTGTGGGAACTCTGGACTGCTGCATGGTCAAAGAATTTTTCCGGGCTCTGGCTTTCCAGGCGGGGATTACTCTTCATCTGAAAGTGTTGTATGGAGAAAATGACCATCATAAAATAGAAGCCATATTTAAAGCCTTTGCCCATGCCCTGAGGGAAGCGGTAACAGAGACAGACAAAGGCGTGCTTTCTTCAAAGGGAGTGTTGTGATGATAGGAATCATAGATTATGGAGCAGGGAATCTGTTCAGCGTAAAAAATGCTCTGGACTATCTGGGTGTGGAAAACTGTGTCACAGGTGACAGAGAAGAAATTGAAAAAGCGGATGGGCTGATCCTTCCCGGGGTGGGAGCCTTCCCTGACGCTATGGAGATGCTGGAGAAAAAGGGACTGGCAGAAGTAATTTCCAGGGAGGCCTTAAAGAAACCTCTTCTGGGAATCTGTCTGGGCATGCAGCTTCTTTTTGAAAAGAGCTGCGAGTTTAAAGAGACGAAGGGCCTGGGACTGATACCCGGACAGGTAATCCAGATTGAGGCTAAGGGGCTGAAAATCCCCCATATGGGCTGGAACGACCTGCAGGTGCTGAATCCCTGTGCGATGACCGAAGATATGGAGAAAAATCCTTATGTATATTTTGTCCACTCCTTCCGGGCAGACACAGCAGATGAAAATATATCCTGCTATACAGTATATGGAGAAAAGATCCCGGCTTTAGTGCACCGGGGAATGGTTTACGGAGCTCAGTTTCATCCGGAGAAAAGCGGAAAGACGGGACTCAGAATGTTAGAAAATTTTGCAAGGCTGGTGAGAGTATGATAGTATTACCTGCAATTGATATTAAAGATAAGACCTGTGTCCGTTTGCTTAAAGGTGACTACGGCACAGCCCAGAAAGTAGCGGAAGATCCTTTTGAAACAGCCAGGAAGTTTGCCCGTGAAGGGGCCAAGTGGGTACATATGGTTGATTTAAACGGCGCCAAAGACGCCTATCCGGTAAACCGGGATATTTTCCTGAGGATTGCCAAAGAAACCGGCATGAATACAGAGCTGGGCGGCGGGATCAGAGATATGAAGACCATAGAATCCTACCTGGAAGAGGGAATTTCCAGGATAATCCTGGGTTCTGCGGCAGTGAAAAATCCCGGACTGGTGGCAGAGGCGGTGAAAGAATTCGGAGATAAGATTGCCGTGGGAATTGATGCCAGAGACGGCATGGTGGCCACAGAAGGCTGGATGGAGACCAGTGCCGTATGCTACCTGGAGCTGGCTATGGCTATGGAACAGATGGGAGTTAAGACTTTGATCTACACGGATATTTCCAGAGACGGAACCCTTACCGGGGTAAACCTGGATCATCTGGAACAGTTAAATGATGCGGTGTCCTGCCGGGTTATCGCCAGCGGCGGAGTCCGGTCTATAGAAGATATTGAAAACTGTGCGAAACTGGGGCTGTATGGCTGTATCTGTGGAAAATCCATTTATTCCGGCGCTATTAACCTGAAAGAAGCCATTGAGAAGGCAGGTGAATTCTGATGCTGGCCAAAAGAATCATTCCCTGCCTGGATGTCAGGGACGGAAAAGTAGTAAAAGGTGTAAACTTTGTGGGGATAAAAGAAGTAGGAGACCCAGTGGAGTGCGCTATAGAATATGACAAACAGGGAGCAGACGAAATCTGCTTTCTGGATATTACTGCTACTCATGAGGGAAGAAAGACCATGACCGATGTGGTCAGAAAAACTGCCCAGCATGTGTTTGTTCCCCTTACTGTAGGGGGAGGAATCCGCACAGTGGACGATTTCCGGGAAATCCTTCGGGCAGGTGCAGACAAGGTTTCTGTAAACTCTGCGGCGGTAAAGAACCCGCAGCTTATTGCTGATGCGGCAAAAATCTTTGGAAGTCAGTGTGTGGTAGCAGCCATTGATGCCAGAAGAGATGAAGATGGCGTCTTTCGTGTGGTGGTCCATGGCGGAAGAAAAGATACGGGACTGGATGCTCTGGAATGGGCGAAAAGGTGCCAGGAACTGGGAGCAGGAGAGATTCTGCTGACCTCTATGGATACAGATGGATGCCGGGATGGCTTTGACCTGGAACTGACCCAGGCAGTCTGTGACCGGGTTTCGATTCCCGTGATCGCCAGCGGCGGCTGCGGAAAGCTGGAACATTTTTCAGAGGTTTTTGAGAAAACCGGAGCAGATGCGGCTCTGGCGGCTTCCCTGTTCCATTTCCGGGAACTGACTGTAGAGCAGGTAAAAGAACATTTGAGAGAGCAGGATATCCCTGTGAGAAGGAATTGAACATGATAGATATGGAAAATTATTTTAAGAAAAGTGAGCTTCTCCCGGCTATTATTCAGGAAAAGGATACGGGAGAAGTGTTGATGCTGGCTTATATGAACCGGGAGAGTCTGAAGAAAACTCTGGAAACCGGCTACACCTGGTTTTACAGCCGTTCCAGACAAGAGCTGTGGAATAAAGGGGCTACATCCGGCCATGTCCAGAAGGTGATTGACATAAAAGGTGACTGCGATGAGGATACGCTGCTGGTTACAGTGATCCAGACAGGGGCGGCCTGCCATACCGGAGCTCACAGCTGCTTTTTCAGAGAATTATGGGAGGAAGAGAAAAAATGATGGATGTTATGGAAGGGCTGTATCAGGTAGTCCAGGAAAGAAAAGAAGAAAAAAGAGAAGGATCCTATACCTGCTATCTTTTTGAACAGGGGCTGGACAAAATCTTGAAAAAATGTGGCGAGGAGTGCAGTGAAGTTATTATCGCAGCAAAAAACGGGAAAAATGAAGATACGGCAAATGAAATCTGCGATCTTATCTATCATCTCCTTGTTATGATGGTGGAGTCTGGCATCCCTCTGGAAGATGTGGAAAAAATCCTGGCAGAGAGACGGCAGAAAATCGGAAATCTGAAAAAATTTCATGTAAGTGATCACAATACCTGAGATTTGAATCAAGAAAATTATTTTGTTAAAAATTTGTCCTGTGAAAATCATGCCAGATATGGTAAACTAATCCTGTAGAGAAAATCGCCCTGTAGGGCGGATTATGAATGTTTTTAGAAATGCAGGTAAAAAGATGGAGAAGATTGACGGCAGACGTATACTAAAGATTTTACTGATCATTTTAAAGGTGATTCTTGCGATTCCTCTGGCAGCAGCTTTTATTCTGATTCGCTGTGTACAGTACTTTCTAAAAATTTCCGGAACCGTGGTTTCTTTTGTTTGCATACTATCCTCAGTAGTAGTATCTTTGGCAGCATTGATGGAAATTTTCCTTCAGATTCAGGGAAACGGCCCTGGCGTTGCTGCTATTGTTCTGACAATCTGTGTGGCAGGAGGCCTGATTTATGTTCCTGTTGCCGGCGTAGGTCTGGTAATGGTAGTCCTGGAGGCAGCCTGCAGCTGGATATGGCGGTTTTATATGGGAAATTTTAAGAACTGGAAGGCCTTTTACAAAAGACCAGATTTTCAGTGGTCCACATTTGACGGCGGATACAAAGGAAAAGACACGGAGGAAAGCGAGGCAGGAGGCCGTTATTTCAAGGGACTGAAGACAGTGGAAGAGCTGGATAAAAGATATTTCGCTCTGCTTCGGATCTATCATCCTGATGATGAACAGGAGGAAGACGAGATTACCAGAGGTATTGTGGAAGAGTATCAGTATCTGAAAAACAAATTTACAGAAAATGAAAAAGAGAAAGAACCAGAAGCGGGAGCTGACTGAAAAGGGCAGCGGGACTTCTGGTTTTTCTGCTCTCAGGCAGAAATATCAGAGCACCATGTATCCTGAAAAATGCAAAAAACCAAGGAAGAAATCCCCCTATATGCGTTGACAAGCTTATGGAAAAAGCTATAATTATAGGTAATGAATGATTATTTACAATTATCAAGTGGAGGATTTCAAAATGAAAGTATTAGTAGAAACATCTGCAAGACACGTACATTTATCACAGGAGCATCTGGAAATTCTGTTCGGCAAAGGCCATGAACTGACAGTGAAAAAAATGTTAAGCCAGCCGGGACAGTTTGCCTGTGAAGAAAAGGTAGAGGTAGTAGGAACAAAGGGAAGCCAGAAAATGTCTGTTCTGGGTCCTGTAAGAAAAGATACACAGGTAGAGGTTTCTCTTACTGATGCAAGAAGTCTTGGCGTTACAGCTCCTATCCGTGAGTCTGGCGACATTGCTGGTTCCGGCGCATGTAAGCTGGTTGGCCCTGCAGGAGAAGTAGAGCTGACAGAAGGCGTTATCGCTGCAAAACGTCATGTGCATATGACACCAGAAGATGCTGAAGCAGCAGGCGTAAAGGACAAACAGATCGTAAGCCTTGAAATCGAATCTCCTAACGGACGTTCTTTAACATTTGGAGACGTAGTTGTACGTGTAAGCGCATCTTACGCTACAGCAGCTCATATTGACACAGATGAGTCTAATGCTCTGGCTCCTGGAAAAGAATGCTACGGTGAAATGATCGTGAAATAATTTATAGAGGCGGCTGACCTTTATATTTAGGAAAACAGGGAACTTCTTATGTAAAGTAAGAGGGCTCCCTGTTTTTTTCTATGGCGTTGTTGCATTAGTCATATGTCCGGAATATTTATACATTTTATGCGAATTTGTCGAGCATAGCTTTGAGACTATAGGCTCAAAGCGGCACAGACTGAGCAATAAGATGTATAAATATTCTTGATTTTGATTCACGAGCTAACGTCATAGAATAAAAATATTTTGATTATCAAAAAATTTGATTGTAATTGATACTTGAATCGGATATAATAAAACCATCAATGAAAAGCGTGGGGAAATGGCTGGAAGGAGTGATGGCATGAGTAATTATGAAGTGCTGCATGACATCCTTGTGAAACTTTTCCAGGAAATCCTGGATATAGAGAGCAAGGCACTGATTACTTCAGAGTTCAAAGATATTTCTGTTAATGATATGCATATTATTGAAGCGATTGGAGAGAGAGAACCCAAGAATATGTCTTCTGTGGCAAAGATCATGTCGGTTACAGTGGGAACTCTTACCATTGCTATTAATAGTCTGGTGAAGAAGGGGTATGTACACAGGGAAAGAAGTGAGGAGGACCGGCGTGTAGTCCTTATTTCCCTGACAGAGAAAGGTAAGAAAGCCAATGCCCATCATATGAAATTCCACGATGGGATGATACAGGCTGTGCTGAAGGACCTGAATGAAGAGCAGCAGGAAGTCCTGGTAAAAGCATTGATGAATCTGAGAACTTTTTTTGACTCTTACAGATGAGCATAAAAATGAGAAGAAAAAGCCGTTTGGGAAAGGCGATAGAGAAGACAGCCTTTCCAGAACGGCTTTTTCAGCACCTTATTTATATTCTGCAAGAAGATATTTTTCTACAACGGGAAAGGGAGCCGGACCGATATCCAGAAGGTTTTTGTGAAATTCTTTCAGATTAAAGCTGCTGCCTGTTTCCGTCTGGACAGTATCTTTTAAGGAAATAAAATTCAGATATCCCAGATAGTATTTCAGGTAGTTGGCGGGATTTTCTATGATGTACTGGAAAATTTCCTGGCAGGTCTCCTGGTCTGTAATTCCGAATACTGCCAGGGTATCGGCTGTGGTATCCATGTTCCAGCCCTGATAATGAATGCCCAGATCTAAAATGGAGTAAAGGCATAGGCTGATGGAACGATTCAGACATAGAAAATCCATGATATCCTGGTCAATAGCAAGGAAAGGAGAGGCATAGCCATAGGCCAGAGATTCTACATAAGTGGCCCATCCTTCTATATAGCCGCTGCAGCTTAAAAGTTCCCGTATAGGATGATGATCCTGGCCGGCAAAATATACGGTCTGATATAAATGTCCGGGAAAACCCTCATGGGCCAGGGTGGTAAAAAGTTCTGCCTGAGATACCTGACTGGACTGATTGATATAGATGGTATTAGGCGTAAGGGTATCCATGGGGGGAGTCAGGTAAAAAGCAGGACTTGAAAATTCTTCCATGGATTCCGGTACATATTTCACCTCATATTCCTTTACTTCCAGCTCAGGAAAGTCATCTGTGAAAATATGCTGGAGATAATCCAGCATCTGCTCTGGGGAAAGACCAGAGGAGGGAAGACTGTATGCGCTGGAGATAATCGCAGGATTTTCTGTAAGAAGTTCCTGAACTTTGCTGTAATCTTCCTGAAGCTGGAGAAGGAGGCTTTGGAGGATTTCATCTAAGGAGCGGTAGTCTCCTACCGTACTCTGAACCAAATATTTATAATAATCTTTTCCACCGTCCAGATAAGCCAGACCGCCGGTGTTTTTTCCCCTTCCTTTCAGTTCTTCCAGTCCTTGGGAGAGGGAGAGATAAGCAGGAAAAACAAACTGGTCCATGAGTTTGTCATGCATTTCAATAAAAGAGTCTGCCTGGTGCCGGGAAATCCTCCTGGAGTTTAAGAGTTCCTCTACTCTTTGATTGAACATGGAATACAGGTAATTCTCTGTACCTGTTTCCATAAAGCTCTGGCACTGCTGAATGATTCTGTCTGCACTGACATCACTCATAAACAGCCCTTCTTCAGCCTTCTTTTCTTCAAATTCCAGGATACTCTGGAAGTATTCCGGAATATCTGCCAGAAGAGAAAAATAATCCTTGATATCTGAAGAAGTGCGGAAGGTATATTCTGCCAGAAGTATGGGAAGCTGGGCCTGGATGCCCAGATTTGGCCCAAGGGGTTCCTGGAGAAGATAGGAACTGCCCAGAGAAAGCTGGGAGGAAAATTCAAGGGAAAGGATGTCGTAGATAATCTGATTTTCTTCCGAAAGCTGGGAGAGATCAAATTTTTCTAATTCTCTTTGGAGTTTTTCTGCCTCTTTCTGATTTTTTTCCAGAGCATCCGGCTCCATGGTTCCCAGAGTGACCTGGTATTCATCGATGCCGTAATCCTCCGGATAGGCCAGGGTATAGTGAAGATTCAGGGTATTTGTTTTCATTTCCTGCTGGAAAATATCTTCTATGTAGCTTTCAAACTCCTTATTTTCAGAAGAGGGAAGGCAGGTTTTCAGGAAAAAGAAAGCTGCGCCGGATACCAGTAGAAGGGCTGCTGCGCAGATGAAATACTTTCGCTTCAGAGATAAAATTTTTTTCAAGGGTATTTCCTCATAAAAGGGATACTTCTTTACAGTTTATGAAAAAAGAAAAAGGGTATGTATATTTTCTTGGAAAAATATGCTATGATAAATACGATAATGCAGAAAAACAGGAGGGAAAAAGATGAAGGACTCCAGAATATTAAAAGAGGAACTTTTACAGGGAAATTATGAAGAACTTTTCCGGGAGATCTATCAGGATGATTCCGAAGCCAAGAGGCAGAATGCCAGATACGCACAGGCTGTAGAAAAATTTGAAGAGCTGTTTGGTGAAAAACAGGTGGAGATTTACAGCGCTCCGGGAAGAAGTGAAGTAGGAGGAAACCATACAGATCATCAGCATGGTATGGTGCTGGCAACGTCTATTAATCTGGATGCTGTTGCAGTGGTCAGTCCAGTGGACTCCCCTGTGATCCAGCTTGTATCAGAAGGTTACGACATGGTAGAAGTAGACACCAGAGACCTTGAAGAAAAATATGAAGAAGAGGGCACCACAACAGCTCTTATCCGTGGCGCTGCGGCTGCTCTTACAGAAAAGGGATATAAAATAGGCGGCTTTCAGGCCTATATTACCAGTGACGTGCTGATTGGAGCGGGACTGTCGTCTTCAGCAGCTTTTGAGGTAATTGTAGGAACGATTCTTTCAGGGCTTTTCAATAATATGGAGATTGACCCGGTGGAAATCGCCAAAGCCGGTCAGTATGCGGAAAATGTATATTTCGGCAAACCCTGCGGCCTGATGGACCAGATGGCCAGTGCAGTAGGAGGACTGATCCATATTGATTTCCAGGACCCACAGACACCGTCAGTAAAAAAAGTACCTTCTGATTTCCAGGCTTACCAGTACAGTCTCTGTATTGTAGACACCAAAGCTTCACATGCGAATCTGACAGATGACTATGCAAAGATTCCGGAAGAGATGAAGAAAGTTGCAGCCTTCTTTAAGAAAAAAGTCCTCAGAGAAGTGGACGAGCAGGAATTCTTTGAGCAGATTCCAGGCCTGAGAAGTATCCTGGGAGACCGTCCGGTGCTTCGTGCCCTGCACTTCTTCGAGGAAGAAAAGCGAGTGGAAAAACAGGTGGAAGCTCTGGAACAGGGAGACTTCAGAAGATTTCTGGAGCTGGTGAAGGAGTCAGGAAATTCTTCTTTCAAATATCTTCAGAATATTTACATAAACAGAGATGAGCAGAACCAGGCTATGTCTGTTGCTCTGGGAGCCAGTGAAAGCATTCTTCAGAATCATGGTGTCAGCCGTGTTCACGGAGGGGGCTTTGCAGGAACAATCCAGGTATTTGTAGAAAACAGTTATGTGGAAGAATACAGGAAGAAAATTGACCATATCTTCGGAAAGGATTCCTGCCATGTTCTGAAAGTACGTCAGCTGGGTGGAATTAAAGTAATCTAATAAAAGGGCAAAAAGCAACAAAAAGATGCTGTATGTGATGACAGAAGCTGTGGTCACATGCAGCATTTTTAAATTTACATAATTGTGAGGCCTGGATTTATATGTTGTCGAGGACAGAATTCCTTGGAAAAGTTCAGAAATTTACCTTTAAATTTTCAGAATATTCACGATTGTAAAATATATACAAAGATTGTCGAAGGCTGGGAAGTTTCCCACATTTTATCCTCAAAGTTATACACATTGAAAATAGTGGAAAACCTTGAGAAAGTGGAGTTATACACCGAGTTATCCACATTGTCCACAAAAATCACTGTGGATTTCTTTGATTTACATAATGAAATAAAGAACATAGGTTTTGTGAAGTTGTTATAAAATGGGATTTTTTGAAGAAAAAAGTGGAAAAAGGGTTGACATTTTTGAAATCAAATATTGGTCTGAAGCAGGAAGAATTTGACAAAACCAGACAAAAATTAAACAAATTATCTGAAAATAATGGTTTACAATAATATCGCATGAGTATGCAACAAATCAACAATTAAAAAAAACAAATGAGATAGAATCTTTCAAAAGGGGAGGATATAATAGGACACAGAAATCAAGGAATGAAATGAACAAAGGAGGACGTTATGCCGATTATTTATCATGAACAAGCTAAAGAGTTTCACCTGTTTAACGATGAAGTAAGCTATATCATTGGAATTATGGAAAACGGGCAGATGGAGAATCTGTATTATGGGAAGGCTCTCCGGGACAGAGAAGACTTTTCTCATTTTCATGAAGAAACTATGAGATCTCAGATGTCCGTCTGTGTTCCGGAACCGGGACTGCTGTCTATGCATTATACCAGACAGGAATATCCTGTTTATGGAACGGGAGATTATAAGAGCCCTGCTCTGTGCATTCGTCAGGAGGATGGAAGCAGGATTACAAATTTTGTCTATAAAGATTACAAGATCCTGAAGGGGAAACCATCCCTGGCTCCTCTGCCGGCTACTTATGTAGAAGATGACGGCGAAGGAGATACTCTGGAGATTACTCTCCATGACGATAAAATCAATACAGATATGGTACTGTCTTATACAATCTATAAAGACTATCCGGTAATCACCAGAAATACCAGATTTCTGCACAAAGGAGAGAGCTCTATCGTACTGGAGAAAGCTATGAGCGCATGTGTGGAATTTTTGGATATGGACTTTGAGATGGTACAGCTTTCCGGAGCCTGGGCAAGAGAGCGATATGTAAAAAGCCGCAGACTGGAGATGGGAATCCAGTCTATATATGGCATGAACGGTACCTGCGGCGGAGCAGAGCATAATCCATTTATGGCCCTGAAAAGACCAGATGCAGGGGAATACAACGGGGAAGTTTACGGATTCAGTTTCGTATATAGCGGCAATTTCCTTATCCAGACAGAAGTGTCTACCTTTGATATGACAAGAGTTACTGCAGGCATCCATCCAGAGAGTTTTTCCTGGGTGCTCCAGAAGGGAGAAAGCTTCCAGACACCTGAAACTGTCATGGTGTACAGCGACCAGGGACTGAATAAAATGAGCCAGACATACCACAGGCTTTACAGGAAGCGCCTCATGAGAGGCACATGGAGGGATAAAGCCCGTCCTATCCTTTTAAATAACTGGGAGGCCACATATTTTGATTTTAATGAAGAAAAAATACTGAACATTGCCAAAAAGGCAAAGGAAGCCGGAGTGGAACTGTTTGTTCTGGATGACGGATGGTTCGGGGTCAGAAATGATGATTACAGAGGCCTGGGCGACTGGTATGCAAATCTGGAAAAACTCCCTGAGGGAATTTCCGGATTGTCCAGAAAAATAGAAGATATGGGATTAAAGTTCGGACTGTGGGTAGAGCTGGAAATGGTAAACAAGGACAGCGACCTTTATCGTCAGCATCCAGACTGGCTTGTTGCAGCTCCCGGCAGATTTGAGTCCCATGCCAGACATCAGCATGTCCTGGACTTTTCCAGAAAAGAAGTGGTGGACTATATCTATGAGATGATAGCAAAAATTCTCCGCGAGTCCTCTATTTCCTATATCAAATGGGACATGAACCGGTACATGACAGAACCTTACAGCAGAGGGGCAGAGCCAGCCCGTCAGGGAGAGGTTATGCACAGATACATCCTGGGAGTCTATGACCTTTACACTCGTCTGACTGAAGAATTCCCGGAGATTCTCTTTGAATCCTGTGCCAGCGGCGGCGCCAGATTTGACCCGGGTATGCTGTACTTTGCTCCCCAGACATGGACCAGTGATGACACAGATGCCAATGAGAGAACAAAAATCCAGTACGGAACTTCCTATGTGTATCCAATCGTAGCTATGGGCTCTCATGTGTCTGCAGTGCCTAATCATCAGGTGTTCAGAAAGACTCCTATCAGTACAAGAGCCAATATTGCATATTTCGGTACCTTTGGATATGAATTGGACCTGAATCTTCTTTCTGACCAGGAAATGGAAGAGGTGAAGAAACAGGTAGCATTTATGAAAGAGTACAGAGAGCTTATCCAGGTTGACGGGGATTTCTTCCGCCTGTTAAGTCCCTTTGAGGGAAATGATACTGCATGGCAGGTGGTATCTCAGGATAAGAAACAGTCAGTTGCCATGTTTTATCAGAAACTGAACAAGGTAAATGCTTCCTGGCTCCGGCTGAAAGTAAAAGGACTTCAGGAAGACGGCCTGTATCAGGTGATCCTGGTCGATGAACCTGCAAAGACCTATGAGGCTTATGGCGATGAGCTGATGTATGGGGGAATTCCCATTGACAGAATGGAACTGAACAGAAGAGGCGGAGATTTTGCCTCACTGCTGTTTGTGATAAAGAAGGTAAATTAAGAAAAATGAAAAGCCCTGTTCTGCGGCGTGCTCGGATGAGTTACACTGCGGGACAGGGCTTTTTCTAATCCAGATATTTTTTGAAGAAGCGGTATAAAATATGAGAGTTTATCAGTGCGGTCAGGCCGAAACCGAAGAAAAACCAGCAGCACGCATATAGAGGCAGCAGGCTGAGATCCTGATAGGTCATAAACATGGGCAGGATCGTAATCACAGCCAGCAGCAGAGTGGAGGGAAAATGCATGAAAGCAAAAATGTAAGAATTTTTCACCAGGTTTTTCAGGGTATTGGAGAAAGCGGCAATCACCGGGAAGATATAAAGTCCCCCGATCACCAGGAACACCGCTGCGGCCTCGGACAGATAAAGAAGGACCTGAGAGATATCCGTACCCTGGAAGGACAGGAAACGGATATTCAGGAGTAATATGAGCAGAAGAAGGAGAAACAGCAGCCAGGCGGCCAGTGACTGGAAAAAATTTTCTTTAAAAGAGCGGAAAAAGGTTCTGGCCGCTCCGTTTAGATTTCCTTTGACGCTGCGCAGCATACAGTGGTACAGAGCAGTCAGCGCCGGGCCGATGGTAAAAATTGGAATTGAGCAGAGCACAAAGAGAAGATTGCACACGACCACATCTCCAATCTTATTTAATCCAATGTTAAGAAAATTATCTTCATTAAAAAGATTCATGTCAATTTTCCTTTCTATGGCAAGCTTTCTGGTACTGCTCTGACAGCAGAGGGCCATGTAGTAAAGGGTAACATCGAATATAGGAAATTACTATGGAAAAATTAAAAAAAATAACGAAAATACAAAAAAATAGTACGAAAAACAGTAAAAATGAAAGAGGAAAATTTGATAAAAATTAGAAAAACATAAAAAAACTAGGAAAAAACAGCAAAAAATATTGTGAAATTGTCTATAGTTGGTGCCGATTTCAGGGTGTTTTCCATGCACTTAAACGAAAAAACAACATTATGACATATATTTAAGACATAACGCCATTTATCATTTTTCTATATGCAATTATAATAAAAAATACATTGAGGTTCAAAGATTTAAGTGCAAAATTACTAATTAAAGGAGGAAGTGACTATGAAATTGAGAAAAGTAATGGCATTGTCATTGGCAGGAGCTATGGCTGTATCATTAGGTGCCTGTGGAGGCGGCGGAGGCAGTGAAAGCGGTGGAGACAGCGGCTCCGGCGGTGGAGATGGTTCTCTTTCCGTTATGATCTGGGATACCTACCAGGAGCCGGGCCTGACAGAAATACTGAATGATTTTACAGAAGAGACAGGTATTGAAGCTGAGATCCAGGTTGTTACCTGGGATGATTACTGGACACTGTTATCTGCTGGCGCCCAGGGCGGTTCTATGCCGGATGTATTCTGGATGCATTCCAATGAGGCTGAGAGATATATGTCTAATGAGATGCTGCTGGATCTTACAGACCGGATTGCAGAGAGCGATTCTATTGATATGTCCAAGTATCCGGAGGATATCACAGAACTGTATACATATGATGGTAAAAATTATGCCATCCCCAAAGATGTAGATACAATTGCTCTGTGGTACAACAAGACTCTCTTCGACGAGGCGGGACTTGCATATCCTACTGCAGACTGGGCCTGGGACGATCTGTATGAGGCTGCTAAAGCTCTGACAAAAGACGGCGTATATGGATTCGGCTGTTCTGCAACTAATAATCAGGCCGGATACTACAATCTGATCTATGATATGGGCGGCTATGTAATTAATGATGACAAGACGGCATCCGGATATGATGATCCGAATACCATCAAAGCTATGCAGTATTTTGAAAAGATGATTCAGGAAGGCATTATGCCAAGTCAGCAGACTATGTCTGAGTCAGCAGAAGATGTTCTTCTGGGATCCGGCACGCTGGCTATGGCTACACAGGGATCCTGGATGCTTTCTGCATTCAAGGAGAACGAGTATATTGCCCAGAATTGTGATTGTGTAGAGCTTCCAAAAGATGCGGCTTCAGGTAAGAGAGTTTCTATCTACAACGGACTTGGCTGGGCAGCTTCTGCAGATTTCAATCTTCAGGCATATCTGAATATGATGGACGATATGGTAATCCGTCCATACTCCAGAGAGACTGTTACCTGGGAAAATGATGTAAATGAAGAGCTGAAGAAAGGCTGGACCCAGGAAGTAACTATGGAAGAGGCCTGCATGAACGCCGCAGCAACTATGAATGAGACCCTGGACGAAGAAAACGCAGGATAAAGGCAAACAAAAATCTGTTAATAAAATTGTCAGGCAGACCGCAGGTCTGCCTGCGTTTCAAAGACACACAGTAAGGGGGTAGCCAAATGGCAGGAAAGCAGCAGAAAGTAAAAGGAACTGCCCGGGCCCGCAGCGAGAATATCTGGGGCTGGCTGTTCGTTTTACCCACTATGATTGGTTTGATCGTACTGAATATTTACCCGATCATTAATACTATCAAACAAAGCTTCTTTAAGACCGGTGATTTTGGCCGGGGAGATATCTTTATCGGAGTGGATAACTACGTGAAGATGTTATCGGATTCTGAAACCTGGGATGCATTGCTTGCAACCTTTAAATATGCGATTATTGAGGTTCCGTTCTCCATTGCCATTTCTCTGGTTCTGGCCGTTCTTCTGAACCGGAAAATGAGAGGAAGGTCTGCATATAGAACGATCTTCTTCCTTCCTATGGTCTGTGCTCCGGCAGCAGTTGCCATGGTTTGGAGATGGCTGTTTAACTCCGAGTTCGGTCTTATCAATCACATTTTCGGAGTTAAGGTTCAGTGGGTATCTGATCCCAATATTGCCATATACGCTATCGCTGTAATAGGTGTATGGTCTATCATCGGATACAATATGGTACTTTTTATCTCAGGACTTCAGGAGGTTCCCCGTGATTATTACGAGGCGGCTTCTATTGACGGCGCGTCTGGTGTGCGGCAGTTTTTCAGTATTACGATTCCACTGATTTCTCCCACTATATTTTTTGTATGTGTGACCCGTATTATCGGCGCCCTTCAGGTATTTGATCTGATATTTATGGTTATGGATGCCGGAAATCCTGCTCTTCAGAAGACCCAGTCTCTGGTATATCTGTTCTACCAGTCCTCCTTCGTAGAGAGAGATATGGGATACGGATCTACTATCGTAGTATTCCTTCTGGTAATTATTATGATCCTCACGGTATTCCAGATGATCGCCCAGAAGAAATGGGTTTATTATAGCTAAGAGGGGGGTTAGATATGACACCAAGAGAAAAAACTATGCGGGTAGTTATCCAGATTTTTTTGATCCTGGCCTCTATCACCATGCTGGTACCATTTATCTGGATGATCCTTACCGCTTTCAAAACAGTTACTGAGTCTACACAGGTAAATCCTTTTGTGATTTTACCTACAGAGTGGATCACAGATAACTTTACAGAAGTTGTCACTAATATGAATTTTTTCCTGCTGTATAAGAATACGCTTCTGATGATTTTCTTTAGAGTTGTATGCGCTGTACTGACCGCTACTCTTGCAGGATATGCACTGGGACGCCTGAACTTCAAAGGAAAAGGTATCTGCTTTGCTCTGGTGCTTTTCCAGATGATGGTTCCGGCACAGATTTTCATTATTCCACAGTACCTGATGATTTCCAGCATTAATATGACAAACACTATTTTTGCTTTGGTGTTCCCAGGTCTGGTAACCGCTTTCGGTACTTTCCTGCTGCGGCAGTCCTATATGGGACTTCCAAAAGATCTTGAAGAGGCCGCCCGTCTGGATGGATGTAATATCGGACAGACATTCCTGTTTATTATGGCTCCTCTGACAAGGTCTGCTATGGTTGCCCTGGGTATCTTTACGGCAGTATTTGCATTTAAAGATCTGATGTGGCCTATGATCATTAATACAGATAAGGATATGCTGGTTCTTTCCTCTGCTCTGGCAAAGATGCAGGGTCAGTATACCGCCAACTATCCTCAGCTGATGGCAGCATCCCTGATTTCCTGTCTGCCGATGATCGTGATCTATCTGATTTTCCAGCTGGCTGGGGTTTTGCGGAGTGAAAGCAAAAGCATGTATGGACAATGCAGGTTTTTCTTTAACACAGCCTGTACGCCGGCTGTCCTGCCTTTCACAGATCCAGGAACTTATAAAGAAGATTCTGGAAGAACATCAGCTTACCTACAAATGTGAACTGAGAAGAAATGCCTGTTTAATGGAGATTATGGCAGAGCTTGTTGAAGAATACATGAAGGATGCACCTGGCATGGTCCGGATGTATCCGGGGACACTTTATGTCCGGCATGCCATAGACTATATCAATGACCATTATAGCGAAAAAATACGGATATCAGATATGGCTACGCATATAGGAGTGAACAGGAGCTATCTGACCAGCAGCTTTAAGAAAGCCACAGGCTATTCACACCAGGAATATCTGATATTGCTGCGCATGGAAAAAGCGGCGGAACTCTTGAAGAAGACGGATCTGTCCGTCAATGATGTGGCGGCTTCCGTAGGATACGGAGATCAGCTTGCATTTTCTAAAATATTCAAGCAGTATTACGGTGCAAGTCCAAAGGCTTTTCGCGAAAGCAAGGAACAGCTGGTATTATGTGTACATAAAGGAGAATTTCCCCGGACAGGTATTTTTTAAGAGAAGACTGTCTGCGGCACATAGTTTACATTAGAAAATAATACAACAAAATAACAATTTAAAAAAACAAATAAGAAAGACAGCCCTAAGGCCCAAAGGTATAATGAATTACATAAAACAAAAGGGAAGAGAATGAGCATTTCGATGACTCATTCTCAGGATTAGGAGGTAAAAAATGGCAAAAATTACATTTATGGGAGCTGGCAGCACGGTGTTTGCCAGAAATGTGCTGGGAGATTGTATGTGTTCTGAAGCATTGAGAGACAGTGAGATTGCATTGTATGACATTGACGGAAAAAGACTGGAGGACTCCCAGGTCATCCTGAGTGCAATCAACAAAAACGTAAATCAGAACAGAGCCAAAATCAAAACTTATCTGGGAGAGGAAAACCGAAAAGAGGCATTAAAAGGTGCGGATTTTGTAGTAAATGCCATCCAGGTAGGGGGTTACGATCCCTGCACCATTACAGACTTTGAAATTCCGAAAAAATATGGTCTTCGTCAGACTATTGCAGACAGTCTGGGTATCGGCGGCATTATGAGAGGCCTTCGTACCATTCCAGTATTAGAAGGCTTTGCCAGAGATATGGAAGAGGCATGCCCTGACGCCTGGTTTTTAAATTATACCAATCCTATGGGTATCCTTTCAGGATACATGCAGCGGTATACAGGAGTGAAAACTGTAGGGCTGTGCCATAGTGTACAGGTCTGCTCTAAGACGCTTTTGGAAGAACTGGGAATGGAAGACAAACTGGAAGGCCGTGTGGAGACCATTGCAGGAATCAATCATATGGCCTGGCTGCTGAAAATCCAGGACAAAGAAGGAAAGGATCTGTATCCGGAAATCAGAAAAAGAGCTGCTGAAAAAAATGCAAATGAAAAGCACACGGATATGGTACGTTTTGAGTATATACGGAGACTGGGATATTACTGTACAGAATCCAGCGAACATAATGCTGAGTACAATCCTTTCTTTATTAAAAATAAATATCCGGAACTGGTTGACCAGTATAATATTCCTCTGGATGAATACCCCAGAAGATGTATTAAGCAGATAGCAGAATGGGAAGAGGAGAAAAAGAATATCCTCAATAACGGTGAGATCACTCATGAGAGAAGCCGGGAATATGCTTCTTATATTATGGAAGCAATGGTAACAAATGAGCCTTATAAGATTGGAGGAAATGTGATCAATAAAGGTCTCATTGAGAACCTTCCTTCTGATGCCTGTGTGGAGGTTCCCTGCCTTATCGATGGCAGCGGTGTGACTCCCTGCAGAGTAGGAAAACTTCCTGTACAGCTTGCAGCTATGAATATGACAAATATTAATACCCAGCTTCTGACGATTGAGGCTGCCCGCACAAAGAAAAAAGAGGCCATTTATCAGGCGGCTATGCTGGATCCTCATACAGCGGCAGAACTGAGCATTGATGACATTGTAAAGATGTGTGATGAACTGATAGAAGCCCATGGGGATTATATGAAGATGTATCGCTGAGAAAAAGAGGTAGGCTATGAAGAAAAAGCTTTTTGATCTGGGGATTCCCCATTATATTACAATAGAAACAGAAGAGGGGAGCTGTATACTGAAGGGAACAGGAGAAACTGTCCAGAGGCAGGATGTGACAGTGGAGATTACCGGGGGCGTAAACTGCCGGAAAGTATCGATCACAGCCCGGGATTCCAAAGTACGGAGCGTAAAGCTGAGATGGAACTCTCCTCTTGATAAAAGCTCCAGACTTCTGGGAAGCAGCTGGGAAAGGACTTTTGGAGACGCTCAGTGGAAAGGAATAAGCGGAAGAGCTTTTATGCCCTGGTATTTTCTTGCCTCCTGTCAGGAAAAAACCAGAGGGTATGGGGTAAAGGTAAGACCTTCTGCCATGTGTTTCTGGCAGGCAGATACCAGAGGCATTACTCTGGTTCTGGATACCAGATGCGGCGGGGTCGGTGTAGAATTAAATGGCAGAAAACTGGAGGCTGCAGAAATTATCTGTATGGAGGCAGAAGACTGTACTTCTTTCCAGGCTGCCCAGGCTTTCTGCAGAGAGATGTGTACGGACCCCATCTTGCCGGCCTATCCTGTATATGGAAGCAATAACTGGTATTATGCCTATGGGGACAGCTCAGAGAAAGAAATCCTTCAGGATACAGAATATCTTATGGAGCTGACAAAAGGGGCAAAAAATCCTCCATACATGGTAATTGACGACTGTTGGCAGGAGCATCATCGCCTGAATGAGTATAATGGAGGCCCCTGGAGAAAGGGAAATGAAAAATTCCCGGATATGGCCGGGCTGGCAGAGAAGATAAAGGAAAAGGGAGCCAGGGCAGGTATCTGGGTACGGCTGCTGCTGAACGAAGATGAGAAAATCCCTGAAAAATGGAGAATTTCTCATAATGGATGCCTGGACCCCTCCCATCCGGAGGCATTGGCCTATATCCAGGAAGATGTAGAAAACATCTGCAAATGGGGCTATACCCTGATTAAGCATGATTTTTCCACCTACGACATTTTCGGAAGATGGGGATTTGAGATGAATCCATATCCCACCCAGGATGGATGGAGCTTTTATGATAAGGGAATGACCAGTGCGGAAGTGGTGAAACTGCTGTATGGAAAAATTTATGAGACAGCAGCTAAATATGATACACTGCTCTTAGGCTGCAATACCATAGGTCATCTGGGAGCCGGTCTGATGCATATGCAGAGGAGCGGAGACGATACCAGCGGTATTACCTGGGAGAGAACCCGGGTTATGGGTGTGAATACCCTTGCCTTCTGTCTGCCCCAGCACGGAGCTTTCTATGAAATCGATGCAGACTGCGTGGGAATTATGGGAAATATTCCATGGAGCCTGAATCGCCAGTGGGCAGAGGCTGTGGCCAAATCTGGCACGCCTTTGTTTGTATCGGCTAAGCCGGGTCTGCTCAGTGAAGAAGAGAAGGAAGAGCTTCATCAGATTATGCTGGAGGCCTCTGAACAGGAAGCCCATTATATTCCCCTGGACTGGGAGTATACAGACTGCCCGGAAATCTGGGGAGATGGTAGGGAAAAAATAGAGTACAACTGGTACGAAGAGGCAGGAACCTGCGCAAAGGGAAATACTTTGAAGTATTTTGCCTATATTCCTCTGTCCTGATAGGTAAAAGGGCGGGGGGACTTATCCGGGGCTTCTTGCTTTACAGAGGCAGGAAAGATATAATGACGGTATGATGATTTTGAGAAAAGAGGAAACAAAATGATATACGTCAGTCATCTTCTGCCTGACAGAGAAATGGCAGAAGTCCTGGAACAAACGGGAGCAGGAATAGAAAGTATAGATTTTTCTATTGCGGAAAATCTGGATAACCTGAAAGAGAATATTTTGGACTACAGAGGGAGACTGAGGGCCATGGGGGCAGAACATCTTACCATCCATGGCCCGTTTCTGGATCTGAATCCCATGACCTTTGATTCACGGATACGTCAGGCGACTATGCTGCGCTACGCACAGGCATACGAGGCGGCGGCAGAACTGGGAGCAGAAAAAATCGTTTACCATACCTGCTATCACCCGGATATTTATCTTCTTACAGGCTGGGCCCAGCGCACGGCAGAGTTTTATCAGGAGTTTCTGGAAAACAGAAAAGAGCTAAAAGTAGTCCTGGAGAATGTTTTTGACAGAGAGTGGGAGCCGATCCTGGAAGCCATTGAGGAGGTGGACGCTCCCGATTTTGATTTTTGCCTGGATATAGGACATGCCCACTGCTATTCTCCAAGACCGGTTGAGGAATGGGCAAAGGCTATGAAAAAGCATATTTCCCATGTGCATATACATGATAATCTGGGGGATAAGGATTCACATATGGCGCTGGGCCAGGGAAATATTTCCCTGGAAAGAACACTGAACCTTCTTCTTTCGGAAAAACGCCCTCTTACCTTTACCATAGAGTGCGGAACAAAAGAGGCCGTGCTGACTTCCTGGGAGACCTTTCAGAAACTGTCCGGGAAGTCACCAGCGCTTATATGAATGACTGCTCATGATCTATGGCAGGTTTTTCTGTATACGGCGTTTCATACGCCTTTGCCGGAGGGCTTTCTTCAGGGTGAGATACAACTTTCGGAAACCGTAGGTGATCGGATTACGTCCACGGATAAGAGGAATAGCCAGTATCTCCTGGAAAACATGGATCAGGGGCCCTGTGAAAAACATGGTGATCACCGTTCCCAGACCTACCTGGGCCCCGAAGATAAATCCTACCACAACACAGACAACGTCGCTGCCAATGCGGCAGTACTGGAATTTTATGGGGGTACGTTCTGACAGGCACAGGGCTATGGCATCATAGACGGATACCCCCATATTGGCGGTAAAATATAAAGAAGCGGCCAGACACATGATGGTTATGCCGATCAGCAGCATAATGAGCCGGAAGAAAAAGCCTCCGCCTGGAAACAGGGTGGCAAAGAGCCAGGAAAAAAACTCTGTAATATATCCCAGAAGGAACATATTGATCACTGTTCCCAGACCAATCTTTTTACGGTCCATGACCAGGGTAAATACGAAAAGCAGCAGGCTGAATATGGTATAGAAAGTTCCGTAGCCGATTGGCGTCAGGTTCCAAAGTCCGTGGGCCAGGACCTGGAAAGGATCCATACCAAAGGCAGAATAGTTGAAAAATCCTACGGCCACGCCGCTGGCAGTGACCCCCGCCACAGTCATCACCACACGTCTTAATTTCTCTGATGTAAATTCCATTGACATAACAATTCCCCTCAAAATACAAAAATATTTATAATCCGCTTACATCCATGCTAGAATAGAGTAAAGAAAAAAGAAAAAGAAAACTATTACAATACTTTCAAAAAATATTAAAATCGTACCAAAAGGAGGAGACGAAAATGCTTCTGATAAAGCCGGAGGAATTTTCTGTAAATGATTCAATGTTCGAGATTCAGGTCCATGGCACCAGAGATTTTCCTTTTCAGGGCTATATGAATGAGGACAGAACCCTTCAGGGGGAAGGATGGCACTGGCATAAGGAGGCAGAGTTTCTCCTGGTGCTGGAAGGCAATATACGGTGCGGAAGCAACGGAGAGCAGTATGTGCTGGAAAAAGGAGAGGGAATCTTTATAAACTGCGGAGCCCTTCATATGGCCGGAACCCATAGTGGTGACTGCAGGGGACGGTCTGTATCTTTTGTATTTTCTCCCAAATTTATTTCCGGGGAGGAGCGGGGCCTGCTCTATCAGAAATATGTTAAACCCATGGCGGAAGATCCGGATTTTAAGGGCTGTGTGTTAAGATTGGAGACTGACTGGCAGAAAGAGGTTCTGGAGTGTCTGAAACAAGTTTATATTTTCTGTAAAGAAGAAAAATGGGACAGCGAGCTTATGGTGCGGAATGCCCTCAGCAGAGCCTGGGCCATACTGGCCCGTCAGGAGAAACCGGACAGCGGGATCTATGCGGAGAAAGCTTCTGACACTAAGTATGAGCAGAGAGTCAAGAAAATACTGAAGTATATAGAAGTCCATTATGGAGACTATATTACTATAGAAGATATGGCCCGACAGGTGAATATCAGCCGGACAGAATGCTTCCGCTGCTTTCAGAAGATCACAGGTCAGACGCCATTGGAATATCTGACCTTCTACCGACTTTCTCAGGCTGCCTATAAGCTGCACAATACAGACAGCAGCATCACAGAGATCTGTATCAGCAGCGGCTTCAGCCAGCCCAGCTACTTTGGAAAAAAATTTCGGGAATATTATGGGGTATCCCCATTAAAATACAGAAAACAACGTATAAATCAAGGAAAATAAGGAAATGTTAAATCTGAGCCTCGGAATGTAAAGCCCTTTATGTGAAATGTTAAATCTGTATTTTACATACATTTAACAGAAAGAAGATTGGTGATTTTACAAAACTTCTTTATATTTAATCCTGTCAAAAATAAATCAAGAAAGCAAAAAGCAAACACAAGGAGCGAGTATAATAATGAAGAAGAAAGTATTAGCAGCAGTATTAATGGGAGCAATGGTATTCAGCATGGCAGCCTGCGGTTCAAACGATTCAGGCAGCAGTTCAGACAGTACAACAACAGAAGACAACGCATCTTCTGACAGCGGTTCTGATGCTTCCGCACCAAGCGGAACAATTTCCGTACTTTCCCGTGAGGAAGGTTCCGGTACAAGAGGAGCTTTTGTAGAACTGTTCGGTGTAGAGGAAGAGAATGCTGATGGGGAAAAAGTAGATAACACTACCGTAGACGCCCAGGTAACAAACAGCACCGCCGTTATGATGACAGGCGTTGCTCAGGATCCTCAGGCTATCGGCTATATTTCCCTTGGTTCCTTAGATGACAGCGTAAAAGCTCTGAAAGTAGATGGAGCTGAAGCATCTGCTGAGAATGTAAAGAACGGTACATACAAAGTATCCCGTCCTTTCAATATTGTAACAGGTGACGGTCTCAGCGATGTGGCTCAGGATTTTGTTGATTATATCCTCAGCTCTGACGGACAGGCTATTGTAGGAGAAGATTATATTCCTGTAGATGATGCGGCAGAAGCTTATGCAGGAACATCACCGGAAGGCAGCGTAGTAGTTGCAGGATCCTCTTCTGTATCTCCTGTAATGGAAAAACTGAAAGAAGGATATGAAGCTGTAAATCCAAACGCTTCTATCGAGATCCAGACAAGCGATTCTACAACTGGTGTAGAATCTACTATCAGCGGTATCTGTGACATCGGTATGGCTTCCAGAGAGCTGAAAGACACAGAGACATCTGAAGGCGTTACAGGAACTCAGATTGCTATTGATGGTATTGCAGTTATCGTAAACAATGAAAACAGCATGACAGATATTACATCTGACCAGGTAAAACAGATTTACACAGGTGAGGTTACAAACTGGGAAGATCTTCAGTAATCGTAATCTGAAAAAAGAGGAGTAGGAGCAAAGTACAATGAAAGACGTTAAAGAAACAGTTATGAAATATGTGTTTCTGGTATGTGCATGCGCTTCCATCCTGGCAGTAATTTTGATTTGCGCATTCCTATTTGCCAATGGCGTACCTGCCATTGGCAAAATAGGAGTTTTTAATTTTCTGCTGGGGGAGACATGGAAACCGGGAAATGATCTGTATGGAATCCTTCCCTTTATTCTGGGAAGTATTTATGTAACGGCAGGAGCCATCGTCATCGGTGTTCCTATCGGACTTCTGACGGCTATTTTTATGGCAAGATTCTGTCCAAAATCTATTTACAGATTTATGAAGCCTGCAGTTGACCTGCTGGCAGGTATTCCTTCAGTTGTATATGGTTTCTTTGGTATGGTGGTGCTGGTACCTTTTGTCCGGAATTTCTTCGGACAGACTCTGGGATTCGGAGGAAACGGATCCAGCATGTTTACAGCTTCCGTAATGCTGGGGATCATGATCCTTCCTACTATCATCAGCGTGGGCGAATCTTCTATCCGTGCGGTGCCAGACAGCTATTATGAAGGTTCTCTGGCTCTGGGGGCCACCCATGAGAGAAGTGTGTTCTGCACCATCGTACCTGCAGCAAAATCAGGTATCATGGCCGGGATCATTCTGGGAATCGGAAGAGCTATCGGCGAGACCATGGCAGTTATCATGATCGCCGGAAACCAGCCACGTATGCCAAAGGGAATTTTTGAAGGCGTCCGTACCCTGACTTCTAATATCGTTATGGAGATGGGATATGCCACAGACCTTCACAGAGAGGCCCTGATCGCTACAGCGGTTGTACTCTTTGTATTTATTCTGATCATTAACCTGTTATTCTCACTGGTGAAGAGGAGGAGCGCAAATGGATGAGGCAATAAGACCAATTAATGTGCAGACTACAAAGCAGCGTATCAAATCTTATTCCAGCAATCCCGGCTCTCTGATCCTTGCCGTGCTGGTGGGACTTGCTGCACTGATCACTTTCTTGACTTTAGTATTTATTATCGGATATATTCTGGTTATGGGAATCCCGAACCTGAAACCCAGCTTATTCCAGCTGGAGTATAATTCAGACAATGTTTCTATGCTGCCTTCGATTATCAATACCGTTGGTATGACCCTGCTGTCTCTGGTGATCGCAGGACCTCTGGGAATCCTGGCAGCTGTATACCTGGTAGAGTATGCGAAAAAGGGCAACAAACTGGTAAGCGTTGTCCGTGTGACTGCTGAAACCCTGACAGGTATTCCTTCTATCGTATATGGACTTTTCGGTATGCTGTTCTTTGTAACTGCACTGAAGTGGGGCTATTCCATGCTGGCAGGCGCCTTTACCCTGGCTATTATGGTCCTTCCAGTTATCATGAGGACCACAGAGGAAGCTCTGCTGGCAGTGCCGGATATGTATCGTGAAGCCAGCTTCGGTCTGGGAGCCGGAAGACTGCGGACAATTTTTGTGGTAATCCTTCCTTCCGCTGTACCTGGTATTCTTTCCGGTGTTATCCTGGCTATCGGACGTATCGTAGGTGAGACGGCAGCTTTGATGTATACAGCCGGTACTGTTGCAGAAATGCCAAAGAGCGTTATGTCTTCTACAAGAACACTTTCCGTACACATGTATACTCTGGCAAGTGAGGGACTTCATATTGATGCAGCCTATGCCACAGCAGTAGTGCTTCTGATCGTGGTACTCTTTATTAACTGGGTATCCGGAAGAGTGGCCAAGATGATAAAGAAAGGATAATTAAGGAACATGAGTAAATTTTCAATTTCTAATTTGGATCTTTATTATGATAACGGAGCTTTCAAAGCTTTAAAAAATATTAACCTGGAAATCCAGGCAAATGAGATCACAGCATTTATCGGTCCTTCCGGATGTGGTAAATCAACCCTGTTAAAATCCCTGAACCGTATGAACGACCTGGTAGAGGGATGCAAGATCACCGGACAGATTCTTCTGGACGGAGAGGATATTTATGGTAATATGAATGTAAACCTTCTGAGAAAAAGAGTAGGTATGGTATTCCAGAAGCCTAATCCTTTCCCCATGAGCATCTATGATAACATTGCTTACGGACCCAGAACCCACGGCATCCGTTCTAAAGTAAAACTGGATGATATCGTAGAGCGTTCTTTAAGAGGCGCAGCCATCTGGGATGAAGTAAAAGACAGACTGAAATTAAGCGCTCTGGGAATGTCCGGCGGACAGCAGCAGCGTCTCTGCATCGCCAGAGCTCTGGCCGTAGAACCGGAAGTCCTTCTTATGGACGAGCCTACTTCCGCTCTTGACCCGATTTCTACTTCTAAGATCGAGGAACTTGCAGTAGAGTTAAAGAAGAATTATACTATTGTCATGGTTACTCATAATATGCAGCAGGCAGCCAGAATTTCTGACAAGACCGCATTCTTCCTTCTTGGAGAAGTTATTGAATACGGTGAGACTGAGCAGATCTTCTCTATGCCGAAGAATAAGAAAACTGAGGAATATATTACAGGGAGGTTTGGCTGATGAGACCAAGATTCGACCAGCAGCTTGAAGAATTAAATCTGGAACTGATTAAGATGGGTTCTCTCTGTGAGAGAGGGATCCGCAAAGCGGTAGATCTTCTTATGGAAGAGAATACAAATGCCAGCATTAAAGATGTGGATATTATAGAAGAAGAGATCAATCAGAAGGAGAGAGATATTGAAACTCTCTGTATGCGCCTTCTCCTTCAGCAGCAGCCAGTGGCAACAGATCTGCGGAATATTTCTTCTGCTTTAAAGATGATCTCAGATATGGAAAGAATCGGAGACCAGGCCCAGGATATCGCGAATATGGCAGAGTTTGTGAAAGTACAGGAGATTGCTCATAAGATTCATATCGGGGAGATGGCAGAAGCTGCTATCAAGATGGTAACCGGAAGTATAGATTCTTTTGTAAAGAGAGATTTAGAGGCTGCCAAAGAAGTAGTGAAATCTGACGATATTGTAGATAATCTGTTCCTTAAAGTAAAAGGAGAACTTCCTGAACTTATGCAGAAGGATGCTAAGAACGCTGAATACTATATTGACCTGATTATGATCGCAAAATATTTAGAGCGTATCGGTGACCATGCAGAGAATATTGCCCAGTGGGTGGAATATTCCATAACAGGGGTACATGAGGCTCTTGGACAGGAGTAGAGGATACATGATTTATTTAGTAGAAGATGATGAGAGCATCCGGGAACTGGTAGTCTATACCCTGAACAGTCAGGGTATGGAGGCAGAAGGTTTCGGAACACCCTCCGACTTCTGGAAAGCTTTAGACAATAAAGTGCCGGATCTGATCCTTCTGGACATTATGCTTCCAGAGGAAGACGGACTGGATATTCTGGCGAAACTGAGAAAAAGAGGAGATACGAAAAATCTTCCCATTGCCATGCTGACTGCAAAGGGCAGCGAATATGATACGGTAAAAGGGTTGGACAGCGGTGCAGATGACTATATACCTAAGCCTTTCCGTATGATGGAACTGGTCTCCAGGATCAAAGCTCTTCTCAGAAGAAGCGGTAAGACAGGGCAGACAGATAAAGAATACACTATAGACGGTCTGTACGTGTCTCAGAAAAAACATCAGGTAAAAGTAGGAGACCGGGAGGTTGTCCTTACTTTAAAGGAATTTGAGCTTTTGCTTTTGCTGCTTTCTAATCCTGGTATAGTATTTACCAGAGCACAGCTCCTGGATAAAATATGGGGATATCAGTTTGACGGTGAAAGCAGAACCGTGGATGTGCATATCCGTACTCTCCGGCAGAAGCTGGGAGAGGCGGGACACTATATTGAGACAGTAAGAGGTATGGGCTATAAGATAGGAGGACCTTCATGACAAAAAGGATTTTTAAATCTATAATCCTGGCGTCTGTGATCGTGCTTCTGGCCAGCGGAGGGCTGACCATAGGTGTACTGTATAACCATTTTGGAAATCAGCTGGAGGAGGAACTCCGCACAGAGGCGGAGTTCCTTTCTATTGCTGTAGAGGACGAGGGCATGAACGCTTTTGACTCTATTCCTTCAGAGGCAGAGAGGATCACCTACATTGACACAGACGGCACTGTACTTTTTGATAATCGTTCAGATGCAGCAGATATGGAAAACCATATGGACAGAGAAGAAATCCAGGAAGCTATGGAAGAGGGAAGCGGAATGGCAGTAAGGGAATCGGACACCCTTTCCCGCAGGACCCTGTACTATGCTGTACGTCTCAGTGACGGCACAGTGCTTCGAGTTTCCAGTGTGCAGTATAACCTGACTGGACTTTTAGGGGGTATGATCCAGCCCCTGTTGATCATTCTGATCCTTGCATTGGTTCTGGCAGGAGTGCTGGCGTCCAGACTGGCAAAACAGATCGTAAATCCGTTAAATGGGCTGGATCTGGACCATCCGGAGGAGAACCAGACTTATGAAGAGGTGGCCCCTCTCCTTTCAAGGATTAATCGGCAGCAGAAATCCCTTCAGGCAGAGATTACTGAGGCAAAGCGTCAGCAGGAAGAATTTTCCATGATCACCGACAACATGGAAGAGGGATTTCTGGTCATAGATTCTCACACGGAAGTTCTGTCTTATAATTCTAGTGCATTGAGACTTCTGGGAGCTAAAGACAAGGATGCCAGACAGAGTGTATTGGCACTGAATAGAAGCGAAAATTTTCAGAAGACAGTGGAAAAGGTACTGAGTGGACAGCATGTGATATCCTATCAGGAATTCCAGGGCATCACCTGCCAGGTAGCTGCCAATCCCGTGTTCCAGGATGAAAAAGTCACCGGGGCAGTGATTTTGATTCTGGATGTGACGGAAAAGATGAAAGGGGAGCAGATGCGCAGGGAGTTTACAGCAAATGTATCCCATGAGCTGAAGACCCCTCTTACTTCAATCTCAGGTTTTGCTGAGATTATAAGCGACGGTTTTGTAAAACCAGAAGATACGAAAAAGTTTGCGGGACGTATCTTTAAAGAAGCTCAGCGGTTGATCGTTCTGGTCAATGATGTGATCAAGATTTCTCAGCTGGACGAGGGAAAACTTCCTTATGAAAAAGAGAGTGTGGATTTGTACGAAATGGTAAGAGAGATTTTTGTGCGGATGGAAGACCATGCCAAGGCAGAAGGCGTCCACTGCTATCTCTATGGCCCGCATATTAAGGCAGATACGGTAAAAACGATACTGGATGAGATTATTTATAATCTCTGCGATAATGGAATCAAATATAATAAGAAAGGTGGAAGCCTCACTGTAACCATATCTCAGGATGGAGAGCGTCCTGTGATTACTGTGGAAGATACGGGAATCGGAGTTTCCGAGGAAGATCAGAAACGAATCTTCGAAAGATTCTACCGGGTAGATAAGAGCCATTCCAAAGCTATCGGCGGAACTGGACTGGGACTTTCCATTGTAAAACATGGTGCAATGTTCCTGGGAGCAGATATAAAAGTAGAGAGTACCCTGGGAGAAGGCAGCAAGTTTATCCTTACACTGCCGGAATAGCACTAATAGATGCTGAAAAAAAATAGTATCCTGTAAAATCCAGGTTTTATAGACCAGGATTCTACAGGATACTATTTTTTTCATTTTAATATTCTCAAGTGAAGTTTCAAAATGAAAATTAAATTTCATAAAAGCAGAATTAAGAAAATTTAATTACATTTTACAAAAACATGCTATCAGATTTAAACTGCCGTTGCTATCATATTCCTGTAAAAAAGAAAATCATTATTTTTCAGGAGGAGTAACGACAATGAAAACACAAAGACTGACGCAGTCGCAGAAATTAATGGTATTTGTACTTACCATGTCTCTTTATGGATTAGCAACGCTGTTTACAGAACTGATCCCTTCCTTCCAGGTGGGAATCGTAGAGTTTTCTGTAGAATATTTCCTGTTTATCCCTTTAGTGCTGGCAATGCTCTTTGATCCTATGTCAGCGGCTCTGGGAGCAGCTACAGGAGAACTGGTCTTCAGTGAGATCATGCTTGGTCAGTTTGGCGGACTTGGAGAGCTGGAAAAATTTATTACAGTTACCATCGGCGTATATATTGCAGGACGTCTGGTGAGAAATCCGAAAAACCGGAAAATGGTAGGGATCGCCGCTATCAGCGGTGTAGCCATTCAGCAGATCCTGGGTATGATCGTGGATATCCTGAAAGTTCAGTTTGCAGTACAGGATTTTGAAGCGGTTCCCGGACTTCCCCAGAGTGTGTTTGCCACAGAAGGCTTTGCCTGCCTCAATGATATCGTATTTTCAGGAATCCTGTTTTGTATGCTTCCTACCCTTTTCCTGGTGCCGAAGCTTTATGGAAAAATCGAACCGCTTCTGGGAATGGAGCCAAGAACCGAGAAGACAGCTCTGGACCCTATCGGGCTGAAGGTACTGGTCTGTTCACTGGCTGCCTTTGCAGTGGCTATTGCATCGGAGATGCTGGCAGAAAGCGGCATGTCTCTCATCGATTGGGAAGCAAGCTGGGCCGAAAGCGGTACAGCAATGGCGGCAGGAATGGCAGTGGCTGCTGCTGTGGCTATTATAGCGATTCTGGTTATCAAGAAAAAAGCAGACAGTGCTGCTGAGCGTGCATAGAGAGTGTGATTATGAACAGTATAGAAATAAAAAATCTTACCTATTCTTATCCGGGGGCCCAGGCCCCCACTTTAAAAGATGTAAATTTAGAGATTGAAAAAGGGGACTTTCTGGCTATCGTGGGTAATAATGGCTGCGGAAAGTCCACTCTTTGTAAAGTTATGAATGGGCTGATCCCCCATTTTATTACCGGTGATTTCCAGGGGGAAGTGCTGGTGGGAGGAATCTCCACGCTGGAGGCAGATATCGGGACGCTGGCTCAGAAAGCAGGCTATGTATATCAGGATTTCGAGAATCAGATCGTTCGTCCGACAGTTTTGGATGACGCCTCTTATGCATGCATGAACTACGGCATGAAGGATTATAAGGAGAGAGGTCTGGAGGCCCTGGATCTCTGCGGTCTTACAGGGAGAGAAAATGATTATGTGTTCCAGTTGTCCGGGGGCCAGACCCATCTTCTGGCTTTGGCGGGAGCGGTTTCCCTCCAGCCGGAGGTTCTGATCCTGGACGAACCTATTGCTCAGCTGGATCCCCACCATGCAGACAGGATCTATGAGATCCTGCGGGAATTAAACGAGAAGCAGGGAAAAACGATTATTGTCATTGAGCATCATACAGAATATATTGCAGACTACTGTAAACATGTGATGCTTTTGAAGGACGGGCATGTGGAATGGAAACTTCCGGCTAAGGAAGCTTTGAGCAGGGTAGAAGAGCTTCAGGCCTGCAATATCTTTCCGCCTCAGGTAACTCTGGCAGCCTATGGGCTGGAGAAAAAAGGGGCCATACCCCATGAAAAGGAATACCCTTCTACTGTAGAAGACGGGAAAAAGGCTTTTCAGAATCTGACTTTTGATAAACGCTATATGGAGTTTCGAATCAGACAGAAGCAGACAGAGCCTTCTGTGGAATACCGGCATGCGGCAGTTTCCTACCGGTCTGTGAAAGGAGAACCCAGAAAGATCTTTGAGGATCTGGATCTGGAAATCTGCCGGGGGGAGAAGATCGCTCTCATAGGTTCCAATGGAGCGGGAAAGTCCACATTAATGAAAATGATGACAGGGCTTTTAAAGCCCTCGTCCGGTGATGTGTTTATCAAGGATATCAACACCAGAAAGGCTAAGCCGGAAAATCTTTCCAAATATGTGTCTCTGGTATATCAGAATCCGGAGGATATGTTTATCAAGGACTCTATAGAAAATGACATTTCCTTTGCCATGAAGGTCCGGGGAGTGAAAGACTGGGAGGAGAGGACAGGAAAGCTTCTGGAACGGTTCCGCCTTACTTCCCTGAAAGACCGGGATGGCCGTCTCCTTTCCGGAGGGCAGATGCGCAGAGCCAGCCTGGCCATCGGCATTGCTCTGGATCCGGAGATCCTTCTTCTGGACGAGCCTACGGCAAATCTGGACATTGCCACCAGAAAGGAAATCATGAGGACGCTGAATGATATGAAAGACATTACAGAAACGGTTATGATCGCCACCCATGATATGCAGCTGGTATGCGAATGGGCCCAGAGGATCATAGTTCTTTCACAGGGAAAGATCATCGCAGACGGAACCAGAGACGAGATCTTCGGCAATGAGGAAGCTGTCCGCAGAGCCGGGATCCGTCCGCCGGAAATCTTTACTATGGGACAGGCCCTTGATAAGGAGGCTTATTGCTACACGGTGGATGAGTTTGTAAAGGGATTTGGAGGTTGAGAAAATGGAAAAAGTAATGAAAAAGCTGACAGACAGCGTAGTAGATAAAATTTCCATGGATTTCCTGCGGAATCAGGTGCTGAAAAACGCCTATGGGAATGATGATACGGTCATTGCCATGCTGGACCCCAGGATACTCCTGGTATGGTACGTGTTTTTTGCCCTGGCGCCCTGGTTTGTCAATGATCTGGTATTCCTGCTGGGATGCTTTCTCCTGGTGGCAGCGACCACCATTATGGCAAGGGTGGCAGGACTTGTCCTTTTCCTGTTTATCCTGGGGGTGTTTTCCCAGACCGGCTATCTCTTTGTGGTATCCCTGCTTTTCGGAGGAAATGCAGAGACGATCCTGCCTCTTCTGATCCTTACCCTGAAGGTGGCAACCGTATCCCTGGCTTCCATTACAGTGTTTTCCGGCCTGGATCCGGATCGGCTTTCTAACGGTCTGATGTGGTACGGCTGTCCGGAAAAACTTTCTTTTTCCATCTCCTATGCGTATCGTATGCTCCCTATGCTTATGGAGGAGTTTCAGAACGTGCTTCTGTCTTACAGGCTGAGAGGAAATGCGCCGGATACAGACACATTTATAGGAAAAATCCGGTATCTGATCTACCAGATCAAGATGATCATCCATTCTTTTTATCCTCTTATGCTGAATACGGCCAAGCGGTCCCGGACAACAGTGGAAGCCCTGGAGATCAAAGGCTACCGTTATGGAGCGGCCAATAAGGAAGTTAAAAAAATGAAGCTTTCCGGACTGAAGGTCACCTACAACGACCTGCTGTTTCTGGCAGTGTCCTTTTTGTGGGTTTCCCTGACAGTTCTGGCAGCCACAATACTTTAGGAGGTAAACAGAATATGTATATGGATTTTCATACACACGGGAAGCTGGCAAAGCGGCTTCCTTTCTCCACTGTGTATACAGACTGGCTTTTTGGAGAAGCGAAAGGAGCAGGGCTGGATGCTTTGTGCCTGACAGAGCATTTTAATACTTTGGGATTCGATCAGGTTTACGGATATCTTCTGGATAAATACCACAGAGATGGAGACACCCTGCTTACAGACCAGGGACTGCGGATCTTCGCTGGAATGGAGACCGATATTGCAGAGGGAGGCCATATCCTCTGTATGGGTGTGCCGGAGGAAATTCTGGAATTAAATAAACGTCTGGAGCCCCACAAGGAAAAAGATACCTTCCTCCCTTTTGAGAAACTTCGGGATCTTTTTGATGAGTATCATGTGATCGTAGGCGCAGGCCACCCTTTCCGGGAAGGAGGCCACATTCCCCAGCTGCCTCTGGAACAGCTGAGACGACTGGACTTTCTGGATCTCAACGGTAAAGACATTGCCGCAGACCGGGCAGCCACAGAAAAGAAAACCGGAGAACTGGGAAAATTGCTGGACATTCCCGTAGTGGCAGGCAGCGACACCCACCAGGCTGTCCAGTATGGCTGTATCCGGACCGATTTTACAAAAGAAACCAATCGTGTGGCAGACCTGTACGAAGAAATGAAAGCAGGAAGATATAGCATTAAAATCTCCGACTACGCCGGTTTCCAGGTGAAAACCGCCGGCCTCTTGAAAAAAGCTCTGAAAGAAATCCACGCCATCGGCGGAGATTATGTCTCTGTATTGATCAGCCAATAAGAGACAGTACACTAGGGAGAAAGTCTGTGGTATTATATAAGGAAAGGGAAAATGCAGGAGCGGAGGGATGAAGATGGATTTATTCAGTGAAGCAATTAAGATCGTTCTGGAAGCCGGAAGGCAGCTGACAGAGCGGAAGGGCATTGATGATATTTCAGAAAAGGGCCCTACAGATTATGTGACGGCAGTGGATATCCGGGTGCAGAAAATGATTTTTGAGAAACTGTCCCAGATAGATCCGGATGTCCAGTTTTTAGGGGAAGAAAAAGATAATGAAGAGATCGATCCTCAGGGGAAGATCTGGATTCTGGATCCGGTGGATGGGACCACAAATCTCATTCATGATTTTCAGCATAGTGTGATCTCTCTTGCCTATAAAGAGGCAGGAGAAGTCCAGTTCGGGATTGTTTACAATCCCTTTTCCCGTGAACTTTTCTCCGGAAAAAAGGGCTCCGGAGCGTTTTTAAATGACAGGAGGATTTCTGTCAGCAATGTCCGGTCTCTTTCCCAGAGCCTGATCAGTATAGGGACGGCCCCTGGCTGCAGAGAAGACGCAGACCGGGCTTTTGCCCGTATGCGGAGGATCTATGACCGTTGCCAGGACATCCGGAGAGTGGGAACGGCGGCCCTGGAGCTGGCCTATGTAGCCTGCGGCAGATTAGACGGATTTTATGAAGGGCATTTGCATATCTGGGACTATGGGGCAGGGAAGCTTCTTGTGGAAGAAGCCGGAGGAATCGTACTTGCTGATCAGGAAAGAGTTTTTGCATCAGCACCGGGAATCGCAGAAGAGTTCCGCTGTATTGCGGAAGAAGAGGAGAATGTTCTATGACCATCACGGTACCGGGGAGAGAAGGGAAATATACAAAGTCAGACGAGAAGATCCTGGAGTTTATGGAGTCTCATACAGATGAGTTTCTGTTTATGAGTATCGGAGAAGTGGCAAAGCGTCTGGAAGTATCAGAAGCTACGATTTCCAGAGCAGCCAGACATCTGGGATACCGGGACTTTAAGGAAATGAAAAATGAGATCATCGGACAGAAGACCGGAAAAGGAGCTGCAGGGAAAATTGCAGGGACTCTCCTGAAGACTCAGGGATTTGATATAGGAAAATGGTTTGCCATGCAGCAGGAATGTTTGAGCAGTACTCTGGAAAATTTTGATCAGAAGGAATTTTCCAGGGCAGTTTCCCAGATCCAGAGCGCCAGGAATATTTATATCCATGGGAAAAATGCTTCGGCATCCTCCGCCCAGCTTCTTTACTTCCGCCTGCGGAGATTGGGGTATAAAGTATTTATGGTGCCCTCGGGAGGCTCAGAAGTCATCGAAGGGATTGTCCATGCGGGAGAAGGAGACCTGGTGATCATTTTCAGCTATTCAAAAGTTTCTGTAGAAGGAAAAATGATCCTGGAGTATGCCAAAATAGCAGGATACACCACCATGGCCTTTACCAGCCGTCTGTACGCCCCCCAGGAGCAGCGGGCAGATATTAATCTGTATGTATACAGAGGAGAAAAAGAAGAATTTCATTCCATGACGGCTCCGGCAGCCATGATCGACGCCCTGATTCTGGCCCTTTCCGAAAAAGACCAGGGCGATACCGCCGAGAATCTTCTGAAGATACAGAAACTGAAAGAGAAGTTTAAGCAGAAGTAAAGGAGTTCCTTTGACAGAAAATTGTTTTTTAGACTTTGGATTCGGATTTGGCAAATGGAACGGTTAAAAAAGAAGACTCTACTAAAATAACCGTCCCTCCGGTATATCTGCTACCGGAAAGGACGGTTATCAGGTTTATTTTTTATGAAAGTTTTTCAGTTGCTCAGTTACCCGCTCTGCATCCGCTTGATTACTTTCAAACGGGTGAATTCTTCCCTTTCTTTCTCTTCCAGAGCATTGGAAATGCTCTTTGTAAGAGCCTCGAATTTGGGAATGGTAATGTTTTTCAAAGCATTTGCCCGTTTCTGGGTTTTCTTGATATTTACCGCCAGCCGGTAGGCAGAATTTTCTACCATAGACAGACGGATAGTCAGCTCCTTCACCTTTTCAAAGGCAGCCTTGGCCTCATCCAGAGAGGCTTTTGTGCCGTAGTAGGCATAGGTGGGAGCTCCCGAGTCCGGTTCATAGCGGACCAGGGGGATTTCTGTTCCCATAACGCTTCGGGTTTTGATCTCAATAGAATTTTCAATGGGAACTGTCCGGGAGATTTCCTGTACATTGCTGATGCCGATTTCCATATTTGCTTTCTGAAGAGCGGCGTAGGCGGTACGGAAAGTAATATCGATCTGAGACTGGATATCTTTGGCCTGGTCGATAAGCTCCATGAGCTCCCGGATAAGAATATTCCTTTTTTTATCCATGAGGTCGAAGCCCTGCCTGGAAAGAGCCAGGGAATTCTTTGCCAATATCAGGTTTCCTTTAGTGGGAAAGGTATTGGGATCCATATCATCACCTCTCTTTTGGGAAACATTTACTTATTCTTCCTCTGTGGGTTTGTAGTATTTGTCCAGTATCTTAGTATCGATTCTGTCCAGTTCTTCTTTTGGTATCATACCCAGCAGTTTCCAGCCTTTGTCCAGAGTTTCGGTGATGCTCCTGTTCTCATCGGCACGCTGGCCTACAAATTCGTGTTCAAAAGCCTCTCCAAATTTCAGATAGATCTTATCTATAGGGGAGAGCTCATCTTCGCCGATTACAGAGGCCAGGGCTCTGGCGTCTCCTACCTTTGCATAACAGGAGAAAAGCTGGTTGGCCACATCCTGATGATCTTCTCGCGTAAAGCCTTCTCCAATACCATCCTTCATCAGACGGGAAAGAGAGGGCAGTACGTTAATAGGGGGATAGATAGCCTGTCCATGAAGCTGACGCTCCAGAACAATCTGTCCCTCGGTAATATATCCTGTCAGGTCCGGGATAGGATGAGTGATATCGTCGTTAGGCATGGTCAGAATAGGAATCTGGGTAACAGAACCTGTTCCCCCTCTTACGATGCCGGCTCTTTCATACAGAGTGGCAAGCTCGCTGTAAAGATATCCGGGATAACCCTTTCTGGAGGGAATCTCTCCTTTTGAAGAGGATACCTCACGCATTGCCTCACAGAAGGAAGTGATATCTGTCAGGATTACCAGGATATGCATGCCCTTCTCAAAAGCCAGATATTCTGCGGCAGTGAGAGCTACCTTTGGAGTGATCAGTCTTTCCACCACCGGGTCGTTGGCAAGGTTGAGATACATGACTACATGGTCGGATACGCCGCTTTCCTCAAAGGTCCGGCGGAAAAACTCCGCTACGTCGTATTTTACACCCATTGCCGCAAAGACAATGGCGAAGTTTTCATCACTGTCCCCTCCCAGAGAAGCCTGCTGTACGATCTGGGCTGCCAGCTGGTCATGGGGAAGGCCGTTGCCGGAGAAAATAGGCAGCTTCTGCCCACGGATCAGAGTAGTCAGTCCATCGATGGCAGAAATACCGGTCTGGATAAAGTTTCTGGGGTATTCTCTGGTCACCGGATTCAGAGGCAGGCCGTTAATATTCAGACGGGCCTCGGCGGCTACTGGCCCCAGGCCGTCTATGGGCCTTCCGATGCCATCAAAGGTACGGCCCAGGATTTCCAGAGAAAGATCAATTTCCATAGGCCGCCCGCTGAGTCTTGTGTGGGTATTCATAAGGGACATGTTCTCTGTGCCTTCGAATACCTGGATAACTGCTTTATCTTCGTAAATCTCTACGATACGTCCCAGCTTTCTGCTTCCGTCATCAACACGGAATTCTACGATCTCATCGTAGGAGGCGTCCTTTATTCCTTCCAGAACAACAAGAGGGCCGTTAATCTCGCTTAATCCTAAATATTCTATTGCCATTTCCAGTCCCTCCTTAACCGTTCTTTTCCATTACTGTATTATAAAAATCGTCAATGGCTTTCATGTAATCATCCATCATTTCCAGATGATCGTTGGGAACATCATATTTAATGGAGATTACTTTTTCAAAAATGTTCTCCCGTTTCAGCACCGATACGGGCATTCCCATGCCCACCAGGATCTTGCATTTCTGGTTCAGATAGAGGATGACCTCCATCATTTTAAACTGCTTCTCCAGGGAAACGCAGGTGTCGTCAGGATGGAAGGCGTTCTGCTGGAGGAAGCCCAGGCGGATCACTCTGGAGATTTCCAGAGTCAGTTTCTGGTCATCAGGGAGCACGTCGCTTCCGATGAGCTTTACAATTTCCATAAGGCTGCTTTCAGAGTTCAGGATAGCCATAAGCTGATTCCGGTCTTCCACAAATTTGGGAGAAACGTTTTCACTGTACCAGTGAGCCAGGTCTCCCAGATATTCGCTGTAGCTGGTAAGCCAGTGAATAGCGGGAAAGTGCCGGGCATAGGCCAGAGACTTATCCAGTCCCCAGAAGCAGCGGACGAAACGTTTGGTGTTCTGGGTAACAGGCTCAGAGAAATCTCCTCCCTGAGGAGATACAGCTCCAATAATGGATACAGAGCCTTCTGTGCCGTTTAAGTTCTGCATCATTCCAGCTCTTTCGTAAAAACCAGAGAGACGGGAGGCCAGATAGGCGGGAAAACCTTCTTCAGCAGGCATCTCTTCCAGACGTCCGGAAAGCTCTCTTAAAGCTTCGGCCCAGCGGGAAGTTGAGTCAGCCATGATAGCCACGTCATATCCCATATCCCTGTAATATTCTGCCAGAGTAATGCCGGTATAGATAGAAGCCTCACGGGCAGCCACAGGCATGTTGGAAGTATTGGCGATCAGGGCTGTACGGGCCATAAGGGGATTTCCTGTTTTCGGGTCATGGAGCTTGGAGAAATCCTCCAGTACCTGAGTCATTTCATTGCCGCGCTCGCCGCAGCCGATATATACGATAATATCTGCATCAGACCACTTGGCGATCTGATGCTGGGTCATAGTCTTTCCAGTTCCGAAACCTCCGGGTACAGCAGCTGTGCCTCCCTTGGCAATAGGAAACAGGGTATCCAGGATACGCTGTCCGGTGACCAGGGGCACAGAGGCCGGATAGCGGCGGCTGGTAGGCCGGGGAACACGGATCGGCCATTTCTGGGCCAGCTTTAATTCGTAATCACTGCCGTCTGCCAGGGTCAGCACTCCTATGGTCTGGGTAATATTGTATTTACCATCGGGAACTACAGATTTTACAATTCCATGGATATTTGGAGGAACCATGGATTTGTGGACAATAGAAGAGGTTTCAGGAACCTCGGCTATAATGGTTCCGCCGTAGACCTCCATTCCCGGAGAAATGGTCATGTGCACATCCCAGAGTTTTTCCGTATCCAGGGAATCTACCTGTACACCTCTGGAAATATATTTTCCGGACCCTCTGGCAATTTCAGAAAGAGGCCGCTGTATACCGTCGAAAATATTGTCCAGGATTCCAGGACCCAGGGTTACAGAAATGGCATCTCCTGTGGCAGTAACTGTCTCTCCTGGTTTCAGGCCGCTGGTCTCCTCGAAGACTTGTACCGTAGTGGTATCCTTTTTCAGAGAAATGACCTCCCCTACCAGGTGTTCCTTACCCACATGGACCATCTCGGACATCTTAAACCCGGTATTTCCTTTTAGATAGATGACAGGGCCATTGATGCCGTAAATAATACCAGTTCTACTCATATTTCAGCCCTCCGTCAAAATTAAAGTTTTCCTTCTCCCCTTCCAGCAGGGTCAGGAGCGTGTAGTCAATAAGAATATTTTTTTCGGGGATTACTGCCCGGATACCTCCCAGGAAAGAAGTCTGGGAGATCAGAGGACAGATTCCTGTGCGTTTTTCAAGTTCCTCTGCCAGAGCCTGGTCACCTGCAGAAAGATAGATTTCCATCTGGTCCTCTCCAGCAGCCTCAAGGGCTCTTTTTATTTTGTCTTCCAGCCAGTCTGTATACTGGGGAGTGGCAATGAAGGCCCGGAGCATGTCTTCTACTTCATCGAAAAGCTTTTCTTCAAGTTCCTGATGCTTTTTGGAAAGACGACGCTTAATATGGAGATGCTCTGAAGAGAGGGCTTTGTTAATCTCTCTGGCAGCATTTTCCGATTCTATTTTAAACTGATTTTCCGAAGCCGCTTTCTTTTCTTTTTTATGCTTTTCCAGGTTTTCCTCCAGAGAAGCACGGTATTCAGAAATGGCTTTAGACGCCTCCTCTTTGGCGCTTTCTATGGAAACTGCGTAAAAGTGCTGCAGTTTTTCTTCCGTTGTCATACCTATCACCTTCCTGTCATAATTTTAGTCCGATAGCTTCATTTACATAGGAAGTAATGAAGTCGGGGGCCCGTCCGGTTCCGTGGCGGTCAGGAATCTCTATAAGAAGAGGAAGGCTGTGATTCAGCCGGACATCGTCTATGATATCCGGAAATTCCTTTCCAAATTTCTCTGTGAGAAGGATCACACCATTTTCCTTGTCGGCGATGGCGCCCTCCAGAGCTTTTTTAAGCTCTTCTCTTTCATGGACAACTACGCCTTCCACCCCGGCCAGACGCATGCCGGTGTAAGTATCAATATTGTCACTGATCAAAAACATTTTCATAGGAAATCATCCTTCCATATATGTCAGCCTAATCTTCCCAGGATCATAAAGGAAATGATCAGACCATAGAGAGCAATACCTTCTGCCATGGCAACGAAGATCATAGACTTACCAAACAGAGAGCCGTCTTCGCTGATCGCACCCAGAGCTGCACTTGCAGAGCTGGCAACGGCGATACCAGAGCCGATGCCGGAAAGACCTGTAACCAGAGCAGCGCCCAGATATCCAAGGCCTTCTGCCAGACCGGAACCTGCAGCGTCTGTAGCAGCCTGAGCGCTTACAGTTCCGCCGAACATAACGATAGTGCCCACCAGAAGGGTTCCGAAAAAGAAGAAGCAGTTGGCTGCCAGAGATTTTTTGTAACGTTTTTTGTTTTTCTCTCCCAGGAAAAATGCTCCAAAGGGAACGATGATGCTTAAGATCAAAGCTGCTGCAATAGTGATTTGGATAATAGTTGTCATAATATAAATCCTCCTAATATTTTCTGTTTTCTATTGAGACCTATGCCTGGTCTGATGAACCTTTGCGGTTTACACGTTTTAAGAAAGGACGGAATTCCTTTCCGCTGCCCTTGTAGAAGCGGCTGAACATTTCGTAGTATTCCAGACGGAGTACCTGGATTCCTACGATCAGGCCCTCCATAGCGCATACAAAAAGATTTCCCAGAACGATGATGAGCCAGTTTGTACTGCCGCCCCCTTCTGCGCCAGCCAGCATAAGGACAACGCCCATCATGGCTGCGTGGCTTACGGCGAAAGCTCCGATACGCACAAAGGAAAGAGTATTCGAAAGAAAACTCAGCATAATTTCAAAAAGTTCAAAGAAACTCTGCACAAAGAACATAGGCTTGCTGCCTTCAATGGCAGGAGTTTTCTTCTCTGCCAGCCGGGTAATGGGCTCCTTCAGCATGATTATGATCAGAGGAACCGCGAAAAGTACCACCAGCACTGCAGCTGCAGGAAGTGGATTTCCTGTGAGCAGCAGGATTGCAGAAACGGTCAGAGTTCCGTAGAATATCAGCCCGCACACCGCATTCTGGTCAAACCAGGTACCTTCCACATCTTTAGCCTTAACAGCATTTATAATGTGGAAGACCATAGTCAGCAGGATCAGGAACATACCAAAGATAATGGCTGCCACGAAGATAGTGTTCATATTTCCAAGTCCCGGGACCAGGGTCATGGCCTCTGCAGGCCTTAGCCACAGGGCGTCTATGATATCCTCGAATCCAAAGACGCTGCCGAACATAAATCCGAAAAAGGTGGAAAAGATACCGGCGGTACCGATAATAGCTGCCAGATCTAAATGTTTCTTCTTATATAACAGGAATCCTCCGATTGCTAAAAGAAGGCCCTGGCCCACATCCCCAAACATAACGCCGAAGATAAAGGAATAAGTGATCGCCACAAAAACAGTAGGATCTAATTCATGATAATCAGGAAGTCCATACATCTTCACATACATTTCAAAAGGCTTGAAGACTTTAGGGTTTTTCAGCTTTGTGGGGGGCTTGCAGCTTATTTTGTTTTTATCATCTTCTACCACGCAGAAAAGGTTAGGGTCATCTTCAATATCCTTCATAAAGGCAGAGGCATCTTTTTCTGTCATCCATCCGCATAATATATAGAAGGTTTCCTGATGCTCTTTTACACAGGCGGCTACTTTCCGCACGTCAAAGTTTGTGGATAGAGCATTTAAGGCTGCCTGAGCGGAAAGGATCTTTGAAGCGTCTCTTTCCAGAAGCTTTTGAATCTCATCCTGCCGGCTGTCGTACTCTCTGCGGAGATTTTCCAGTTTTTTCTCATACTCCGCGCAGAGAGCCTGAGGCGTACCATGATAGTAATCTTTCTTTAAATAGGTACGTTCAAAGTGCATGGAAGAGAATACGGCGTCTACTTTTTCCATTTTGGTCCAGAGAACGAAATACAATCCCCAGACATAATCGGAATCTTCCCTGCAGGGATAGAACATGGTGTCCAGGTCGTCATATACATAGGTTTTGAATTTCTCATAATATTCCCTTTGGATTCTTCCAAACCGTACCTGGACGAAACGATAATGGACCAGTTTATCCACATCTTCAGGCAGAGAAGAAAAAGGGGAGAGACGGTTCAGATCCTCAGCAACAGAGGAACGCTCCGCCATAATGGCATCACATTCCTGACGCAGCTTTGAAATCCTTTCTCCCAGGGAGTCCAGCAGGGGCTGGATTTCTTCCAGAGAAATATCCTGAATAGGGATATTTTTTGTGCTTCCCAGCAGGCTGGCAAATTCATTTACCTTTGCCAGCAGATCTCTGTAGGGATTGATCTGGATATAGGGAGATAAATGCTGGACCTGAGTAAGCTGGGCCATGGCATTTTCCAGATGGATTTCATATTTGGAAAGATAATCGTTTACCACCCGGTCAATATCCGTCTTAGGTCCCGTAATACTCAGGAACTTCATCTTCTCGATCATGTAATCACCTCCGAGTTCTTACGTTTTATGAATATAATCCAGTGTCTCAGCAGGCGAAAGTCCATAACGGACACATTCTATGGCCGTGGTCAGCCTGTCTACTTCGTGTTCCTTGTGATAAAGATAAGAATATATCACAATTACTGAGTGTGGATAATTCCTTGCCTCTTTTTCTATAATTGTTTTCAGATTCAGATTATAGAATTCTTCCAGTTTTTCCGGGGCAAGTTCGGGAAAACGTTTTTTGTAATAAGTGGTATCCAGGGCCCGGCGGAATTCTTCCAGGTCGGAAGCCTCCACCAAAGCAGTAATGTCATTTTTTGAGAGCCGGTAGTGCACCGGAATCAGCAGTGCATAGATATCTGCCGGCGACATATGATAATATTTTTTTGAGCGGTAGATCCACTGAAGATTCAGCATGTCAAATTTATTGCCGTAGGCAGTGGTAATCTCCGCAAGATCCCTTTTTTTGAACAGCTTCTCCTTTACCGACCAGATATTGGCAAAGTAGTACTGATCCAGAGCCATACCATAGTCAAAGAGAGAAGGGGTGAAATCATTGCTCAGCTTTTTTAAAGGGGCATAGTATTCTGTACCCTTCAGCTCTTCTACAAAGCTCTCTATGGCAGGGGCTTCGCTAAGCCTTTCGATATTCAGCTTCGAGTGCTGGTCAAAAAAGGATTTAAAAATAGAGAGATCCAGCTCGCCCCGTCCTTTATCGAATACCTTCCGCAGACAGTCTTTCATAATAGCAATCTCGTATCTTTTAAAATAGAGTTTCATGAAAGTCCTCTGTTCAGGATTAGCAAAACGGTATAGTTTGGCAAAATTTTGATGGACGGTGTGAAGGAGGAGCTTTTCAATGTCTCCTCTGTGAAGGCTGTTCTCATCTAAATCTGCCCATAAATCGGAAAATCCAGGCTGCTTTTTCAGATAGGCCATTACCTGGGGAACAGAGTCCATCTGAGCGATTTCCTGAAACTGGGACTCGCCGACAAGCTTGCTCTGCATGGCCCGGATTTTAGTGGACAGACCGCTGTAAGAAAGCAGATTTCCCATAGTCTCACATCCTTAATATTCGGTTATATATTTGAGCAGCCAGGTCTTTATGGTGTTCCTCATAGTGGTCCTCCATCTGCTTCAGTGTACGGGCTGTTTCAGATTCCTGATGAGAAAGCTTTTCCTTCATCCGGACTTCCAGCTCTTTCCTGATACTGGCTGTCTTTTTTTGGGTTTCTTCGTCTATGGCCCGGTCAAAATCCTGAACTGCCTGGTCATATTCCAAAGCCAGCTGTTTCTTCTGTTCCGACACATCATCCATGATGTGAGAGGCAGCAGCTTCTATTTCAGCCAGTTTGTTGATGATGTCTTCCATAGAATTTCCTCCTCGTAAATTACTACCACTTATCATACACCATTTTTAGAGAAAAGTCATATAAAATCCAAGGAAAAAACAGGAAAAAACATAAAATTGCATCAACAAATCAGAAAAGAAAAGGGGTAAGGCAGGAATTCGGGAAATGTACTTGAAATACCCATGGAAAATCATGTATACTCTTTTTTGTAAATAAGGAAAGGCAGGAATACCATGAGATTAAGAAACATACCGGGAGCGAAAGAAACCATTGAAAATAATAGATTTGTAGTTCATGAGCTTCAGGAAAAGAGGGGAAACTGGAAAGAGGTTTTTGGGAACAGCAATCCCATACATATAGAGGTTGGAATGGGAAAGGGCCGATTTCTTATGGAAATGGCGGATTTGAATCCGGAAATCAATTATCTGGGGATCGAGATGTATGACAGTGTTCTTCTCAGGGCTGTTCAGAAAATGGAAGAAAAGGCGGAGGAGGGAACTGCTCCGGAAAATCTCCGTTTTATCCGGATGGACGCCAGGGAACTCCCGCTGATATTTGATAAGAATGAAATAGATAGAATTTATTTAAACTTTTCTGATCCCTGGCCTAAGGAACGCCACGCTAAGAGGCGGCTTACTTCCCGGCAGTTTTTTCAGCGGTATGACCAGATTTTGGCTCCCCGTGGGGTAGTGGAATTTAAGACAGATAACCGTCCTCTCTTTGAGTTTTCTCTGGAAGAAACAGAGGAAGCAGGATGGAAACTTATGGCTCATACCTTTGACCTCCACCATGACCCGTCTATGAACGAGGGAAATGTTATGACAGAATATGAAGAGAAATTTTCCTCTATGGGAAACCCTATCTATAAAATGATCGCCGGGCGTTAATGTATCGGGTAATCAGTCTCTGATACAGTATTCCAGATAAGCAGGTCAGATATCCAGGACCTTTCTTCCTCTGATATCATATATTATAAAGAAGATCTTTTTGGGGGGAATTTATGGGGAAAAAGAAAGGCGGGCTGGAGAATGCCCTGTTTCAGTGGGCTTACCAGAACCGGAAGGCTGGTACACGAGCAGCAGAAATCCTCAAATCTATAGAAGAGACAGAAAAGATTTTAGAAAGTGTAAAATTCAAAAAAAGAGGATGAAAATAAAAAATTAAAAAAATATAAAAAAAAGCTTGCATTTTGTAAAAGCCTGAGTTATAATATCTCTTGCGTTAAGGAAAACGCAAAAAAACATAAGAGATGCGCCTTTAGCTCAGTTGGTAGAGCAGTAGACTCTTAATCTATTTGTCCAGGGTTCGAGTCCCTGAAGGCGCAGTTAAAGCACTGTTTTTGAGGCCGTAGAGCTTCGGGGACGGTGTTTTTTTGTTTTGAATTTACATAGATTTGAAAGAACCATAATATGTTTCAAAC
Source organism: Blautia sp. An46 (assembly GCF_002161645.1). Classification (NCBI taxonomy): domain Bacteria; kingdom Bacillati; phylum Bacillota; class Clostridia; order Lachnospirales; family Lachnospiraceae; genus Blautia; species Blautia sp. An46. Next base: position 124,250 of record NZ_NFIF01000004.1, read on the forward strand.
ATTCTTGTGCTATTATAAATATGCAGCCACAGAATCAATGTCTGCAGGCCGTAGGAAAAACAAAGATCCGGCAGGCCTGCAGGCAGAAAAAAGGCATAAAACAGGCTGTGTTTATTCTATAAAGAAAACAGCGAGGTGTTTGAAATGAGAAAAGAAAGAAGAAACCGGAAGCAGATGAAATATGATCTTATGCGCAGCTATTCAGGAATGGAAGCTAAAGTCAGCCAGAAGGCAAAAGATATTTTCAAAAGAAAACCCTACGCTGTTGCCCATTAGACTCAGCTTAGTTTTTGGCTGGGAAAATTAAAATAAGAATATAAGGGAGTGCGCCCTATTAGGCAAAGACAAAAGGTATGCTTTGCGTGGGCCGCTCCTTTTTTATTATATAAAAGTCCTTGGGCGCCAGATGAGCATAAATGCTCGCGTGGCTTTCTACTTTATGGTATAATAACATCTACTCTGGGTGGGGAGAAGGGGAAGGGAGGATTTTTACCATGAATGAAAAGACAAAATATCAGCTTATGAAAAACAGAGAGCTATTAAAGGGATATCAGAAAAGTGATGCAGGAGAGGAGCCTACAGATCAGCAGCAGAAACTGCCTGGGCCCAGGCCTTTAAAGGAAAAACTTGGGCGGGGAGAGATATCTTTGCCAAAGGACTTTGGAGAACTTTCCATAAACGGGAATTTTCTGGAACTTGTCACAGGGAGAAAGAGCAGAAGACAGTACAGGGAAGAGACTCTTACTCTTCTGGAACTGTCTTACCTTCTGTGGACAACCCAGGGCGTCCGGAATATGGCGGGACATAAAAATCCGGTAACTTTCCGGAACGTACCCTCTGCAGGCTCCAGACATCCTTTTGAAACCTACCTGTTTGTCAGCAGTGTAGAGGGGCTGAAAAAAGGAATTTATCATTACCTTCCGGAAAACCACCGGCTGGAACTTTGGGAAGACCGGCAAGATTATGAGACAGAGCTGACTCAGGCGCTATGTGGACAGTTTTTTGCAGCTTCCGCTCCTGTGGTTTTTGTCTGGAGCGCCCTTCCTTACAGGACCGAATGGCGTTATGGACAAAAAGCGGCAAAATATATTCTTCTGGATGCAGGCCACATATGCCAGAACCTATACCTTGCCTGTGAGTCTATTGGATGCGGTACCTGTGCCATAGGCGCTTACGACCAGGAGTGCCTGGATGAGCTTTTGGGTTTTGCACCAGGACCCTCAGGGGAAAAAGACTATGAATGTACTGTCTATGCGGCGCCAGTAGGCAGGAGAAAGGAAGAAGAATGACTTATCTGATTACTTTTTTAGAAGGCCTGATCACATTTATATCACCGTGTCTCCTTCCAATGCTTCCGGTATATGTGGCATATTTTGCCGGGGGGAGAAGCGGACAGGAGAAACGCTCTCCCTTTTGGAAAGCCCTGGCTTTTGTGCTGGGCTTTACAGTAACTTTCGGAGTATTGGGAGCGTTTGCAGGAACAATAGGAGGCCTCCTCAGGAGATATCAGACAGAGGTGAATCTGGTCTGCGGATTGATGGTAATTATTTTTGGTCTGAACTTTCTGGGTGTGCTCAAACTGAATCTTTTTAAAGGGACTGGCGGTATGGGACAGAATACAGAGATGGGGATAGTCTCTACAGTCCTTTTTGGTATTGTATTCGGCCTGGGATGGACACCTTGTATTGGGGCATTTCTGGGCTCGGCGCTGATGCTGGCATCTTCACAGGCCTCCTGGGGACAAGGAATTTTGCTGCTTTTATGCTATTCGGCAGGTCTTGGAATTCCTTTCCTCATCAGTGCAGTGCTGATACAGAAGTTAAAGACTACTTTTGACTGGATAAAAAGCCATTATGGAATAATCAATAAAATTTCCGGAGGTCTTTTAATCCTGGTGGGAATACTTATGATGACCGGGTTGATGAATCAGTATCTGGCTTTGGTAAGCTGAGGAAGGAGCGGATATGAACGCAAAACAGAAATGGATAATGGGAGCAGTGGCTTTTTTTCTGCTGCTGGTGATCGGGGCATTTGGCTATCAGGAACTTCAAAAGGAAGCAGAGCGTCAGCGGGAAATGGAACTGGCCAAGCAGGAAGAGGATATGAGTGCAGAAGACGCTTCGGGAGAAATAACAGAAGATGAAAACCAGTCTCAGGAGGAAACTGCAGAATACGCAGACGCGCCGGATTTTACAGTGTGGGATCAGGAAGGAACCCAGACCAGTCTGAAAGAAATTTTAGAAGGAAAACCGGCAGTGATCAACTTCTGGACCAGTAAATGTCCGCCCTGCCGGGAAGAAATGCCAGATTTTGAAGAGCTGTACCAGGAACTGAAAGATCAGGTCCAGTTTATTATGGTAGATGGAATAGGCTGTATGGGCGAAACAGAGGAATCTGGCCGAGCCTATGTAGAAGAACAGGGATTTTCCTTTCCGGTATATTATGACAAGGAAATGGATGCAGTGATAACCTACGGAATCCAGGCTTTCCCTACGACCTATATTCTTAACAGCAACGGAGAGCTGGTGACCGGAGGAAGCGGTATGATATCCAAAGCCACACTGCAGGAACTCTTAAATGAAGTAGTGGAATAAAACAGAAAAAGGATAAACAAAAAGAAAGAGCTGGAACATTAATCAAAATCGAGGATATTTATACATTATTCCTGATATAGGATCAATGTGCCAGCTCTTTCTTTTGGCTGTGGTATCTGAAAAATCTGCTGTAAACAGCAGGATATCGTGTTTTTGCTGATACAGAGAATACTTCCAGGATTTTTACTGGAGCATAGAGGCCAGTACCTGGTTTACTACTTTCCCTTCAGCGATTCCTTTGACCTTAGGCATAAGAACTTTCATAATCTTGCCTTTGTCTTTTGCGGTAGGAGTCTCAATGGAAAGTTCCGCCAGAACGCCCTGGATGACTTCTCTGATTTCTTCTTCACTGAGCATTTTAGGAGCAAACTCTTCATAGACAGCAATACGTTTTGAGCATTCTTCTATAATGTCTGTTCTGTCTGCAGGTGTCATTTCCAGAGTTTCTTTTGTCTGCTTGATTTCTTTTAACACAACTTCATTTTCTTCTGCCTCGGTAAGGTCTTCCCTCTTGTCAATGGCTTTGTTCTTCAGGGCTGCCAGCAGCATGGACAGGGAATCCTTCCGGTCTTTATCCTTGGCTTTCATGGCTTCAACCATGGCTTTTCTTACATCATCAATTTTACTCATATCTGAACATCTCCTTTTTTCTAACTGATTATAAGTATACCATTTCTTCGGAACGAGTCAATGGATGGAGAAAAATTCTACTTGATGCGGAGAAGATTCCAATGAAAATAAGCAGCCAGAGAGCGGACAACTACAGTGACAGCCATTCCAAGGACAGTTCCTGCGGCCTCTCCCATGGAATTGCTGCATACCACACAGGTAATGCCTCCGGCAATGGCAGCACTGGCATAAATTTCTCTAACCAGTATATAAGGAGTTTCTCCAGCCATAATATCTCGCAAAACACCGCCTCCTACACCGGTAAGTACGCCAATGAAAATAAAGAAAAAAGCATTATCCTGAGAGATTATCCGGGATGCAGTCTGAATTCCTACTACAGTGAAAATACCAAGTCCTAAAGTATCGCACCAAAGCATGATTTTGTCATAGTACCGGTTTTTAATTCTGGATTGTAAAATTTCCGGATTCGTATAGACGATGGCAAAAAGCATAGTAGAGGTCAAGATAGAGAAAAGGATATATACTGGCTGGGAGAAGGCGGCAGGAGGAGTTACTCCTAATATGATATCCCGCATCATTCCTCCGCCTACGGCAGTGGTAGCGCCGAGAACATTTACTCCGAAAATATCCATTTTTTTCTCAATGGCAGTCATGGCTCCTGAGGAGGCAAATGCTATCGTGCCAATAATTTCCAGAAAAAATATAAATGTATCCATAAAAAGCTCCTTTTGTAAAAGCAATATATTACACCGCGGACCATTATATCACATAGGATAGGCAGGATTCAATTTATGATTGTATTAAAAAAGGGAAAAATTGTAATCATGATACATACAGTTCAGAATTGCGAAAAAGAGGAAAGGATGTTATGATAGACCATAAAGCCGGTTTGGAATAAGATGAGGTGGAAATATGGGAGAGAAATATGTCAGAGAGTATACGATATACTGCCCAAGAACACAGCAGCGGGGAACTCACAAGGTAGAGTATGCAAAAGCTACCTGTACAAGGGTTCCAGACACAATGCTGCATTTTTTGTGCAGCGTAAATGGTAAGTGCAAGGACTGTGAGGGAGACTATCAGGATTAAGAAAGGCTGCAGTATGAAATTCTGGCAGAAAGAGACGGAGGAGCCCCGCTGTGCAGAAGATCATACTGCAGTTTTTTTTGACCTGGAGAAGCTTTTTGGCAGTCTGACGGGAAAGGAAGATATCCAAGTCGTAAATTTGTAGGGGAGTTCTGTGGCCAGGGCAAAGGTAAGCAGAACACAGAATCCCAGCAGCAGGCCTGTCTCTACAGGGAAATCCACTTTTTCCAGAATACGGCTGTCTTTTAAAATGCTGTATACAAGGCCGTGAAACAGATAAATCGGCATTGTACGGACGCCCAGGATGGAATAAAAATGCTGCTTCCTGGGGATGAAGGCACAGAGGGCAAAAATCGCCAGAAAAGAAATTCCATAGCAGACCAGACGGATGAGAAGTCCCCAGCCATTAGTCAGCCCCATGTCTTCGTAGGAATATCTTCCATAGAAAATAAAAGGAGTCAGTTCCTGACCTGTAATCAGGACCCAGCCGCCCAGAAGTCCGGCCAATGAGGCAAGGCCTACAGTAAAAGCTTTCCAGTGTCTGCGAATGGATTCAAACCAGCTTTCCTGAAAATAATATCCTGCCAGAAAAAAAGGATAGAAAAATAAGGTCCTGGGAATGCTGAAAAAGTTTCCCAGCTGAGTAAATCCAATGAGCAGCCCCCCAGTAATGGCAATGAACAGGTTTCCGGGAATCTTTTTAACATAAGGAGTGGCAATTCTCCAGAAGAACAAAGCCATCAGATACCAGAGGGAAAATTTAGGACGGTTAAAGTACAGGCCAGTTTCTTTGTGAATGACAAATACATATAAAAAATAATAGAGCAATTCAAAAACAAAGTAAGGAATTACCAATTTTTGTATGAGCTTTTCCAATCCCATATCTTTTTTGGAAAAATAGCCGGATATAAAAATAAAGGCTGGCATATGGAAAGAAAAAATAATCCATTTTAAAACAGTAAGAAATAAAGTGTTTGTATAACAGGGCTCAATGAAATGGCCAATGACTACCAGCAGAATAAGAAAAGCTTTATAATTATCTAAAAAGTAATTACGGGATTTTGTTGACATAATCTTCACTTTCATATTATTATATTGAATATTATATTTAACAAATATGAAATTAATTAGTAATTTTTTCTTCTGATTTCGGAAGTATCATACACCGTTTTTATGGAGAACGCAAATAGAAAAAAAGTCTGAAATCCCAGGTGATTTTAGGTGAATTTTCACATATTAGGAAAGGAGGAAATTATGAGCGAACGCCGCAGAAGCAGCCAGAGAAGAAGGAGGCAGATGGAGGAAGAAAGACTCAGAGAAGAGGAAAGGCGAAGGAGGATTGCCAGAGCAAGAAGACGCCGACAGGTTATTCGCCGCCGTCGGATGATGGCACTTGGAGGAGTGCTGCTGCTTTTGATTATTATCGTGGCAGCGGCTGTTACTATAAATAGAAGGAACCAGGAAAGAAAACAACAGGAGGAAATCGAGAGACAGAAGCAGGAAGAAGCAGCGGCTCAGGCTGAGGAGGAGAATAATACTCTTCATATCACAGCTGTGGGAGATAATCTGATCCATGAGGCTTTTATTGAAGCAGGAAGAGACAATGACTGGAATTTTGATTTCCTATATGAAAATATCAAGGATGACATTTCCTCTGCGGATCTGGCTTCTGTTAATCAGGAAACACCTTTGACAACAGATCACGAAAATGCAGCAGGATATCCGGACTTTAATACGCCGTCTGAAGTGGCAGATGCTTTGGCAGATGCTGGATTTGATATTGTTACTCAGGCGACGGAGCATGCTTTTGACCAGGAGGAGACGGGAATTGAAGATACGATTTCTTACTGGGAAGATAAGCATGAGGATATAACGCTGCTGGGAATACATAACAGTGAAAATGACTCCAGATATCAGATTATCCAGGAGAAAAACTTTAAAATTGCTGTTATGAACTATAGCACCATGTTAAGTGAGAATCACTCTATCCCTGAAGAATCTTCGCATATGGTTGATATTTATTCGGAAGAAAATGCTCAGGCGGACCTGGAGGCTGCAAAGGAAGAGGCAGATGTGGCGATTGTATATCTCCATGGAGGCCAGGATGAGTCAGCGGAGCCGGAAGAAAGACTTAAAGAGAGAGTACAGTTCCTGGCTGAGCAGGGTGCGGATGTGATTATCTGCTCCCATCCTCATATTTTAAAGGGATACGAAAAAATAGAGAAACCTGACGGGTCAGAAACTCTGGTATACTATTCTCTTGGAAATTTCGTCAGCGATCAGGCTAGCCTGGATAACCTTCTGGGAGGAATGGCAGACTTTACCTTGAAGAAAAACGGTGACGAGATAACTATTGAAAGTTATACAATGATTCCTCTGGTCATGCATTATAATTCGGATTATACAGAGTGTACCGTATATAAGCTGGAAGATTATACAGAAGAGCTTGCCCAGGAACATGGTATTCATGAGGAAGATCCGGAAGCAGAATTTACGGTTTCTGCTTTGGAAGAAGCCGCAGATGAAGCCGGGGAACTTCAGACAGAATGGGATTTCCAGACAGACAGTTCTGACGGGGAAGACAGCAGCGGCTCAGACAGCAGTTCAGACAATAGCTCAGGAAGCAATTCTACAGATAACACGGACAGTACTTCTGGCAGATATAATACAGAGGAGAGTAACAGCGGCAGTACTTCCGGAGGATATAATACAGAAGAGAGCGACAGCGGCAGTACTTCTGGAGGAGACAGTACAGAAGAGAGCGACAGCGGCAGTACTTCCATTGGATATAATACAGAAGACAGTGGTACTAACAGTAATTCTGAGGAAGACAATACATAAGAGAGCGACACCAGCAGCCCCAAAAAGAGCTAACGTCAGACTGGTATAAAAACAGAGGCCTTTCCGGAAACACAAAAAGATACGTTCCGGGAGGGCCTCTGTCTCAGAATTGCCCTGTACGTGTGGACATGCAGAGTCAGGACTTTTTAGAAGAGTCTTTGGCAATGCAGTCAGGAGAAAATGGCAGAATAGATTTGTAAGAATCCAGCTGTCCCCTGGATTGAGGGAGAGAAGGGATAAGACCTGTTGCCTCGGTAGTCCCGCATCCGTCCAGGTCTCTGGCGGAAGTTGCTTCTACGTTGTATTTATCTTCCTCAGGGCGAGATTTTTCTTTCATGAAATGGACCTCCTTTTGTGAAATAAGCTTATTTTAGGATTTCCATAAGAAAAAAATATATACAGGAGAAATGAAACATGGGAAAACATAAAGAAAAAGAAATCAAGACAAACGCCATGAGAATTTTGGAAAAAAACAAGATTCCATACGAAACCATACAATATGAGTGTGAGGAATTTATAGACGGGCTTCATACAGCCCAAAAGACAGGAGCTCCTGTAGAGCAGTCTTTCAAAACCCTGGTGGTACAGGGAAAAAGTAAAGAGTACTATGTTCTGGTGATCCCTATTGCAGAAGAGATCGATCTGAAAAAAGCGGCCAGAGTGCTGAAAGAAAAATCTATCGAAATGATACATGTGAAAGATATCACCAATGTAACAGGGTATGTAAGAGGCGGCTGCAGTCCCTTGGGGATGAAAAAGCAATATCCGACGGTTATCCACCAGTCTGCCCTGAAATACGGAGAAATCTATATCAGCGGAGGCCGGATAGGCACTACTTTAAAATTGAACCCGGAAGCTCTCGGCAAAGCAGTAAGGGCAATCTTTGAAGACATCATTGTCTGAGGCGGGAAAAGGGTTAAAGCTGGAAGGATTCTTTTATAATCTCAGCCAGGAACTGATGACCAAGCTGGGTGAGATGGATTCCATCTGTAGTAACCGCGTCGTAACCAAGTTCTTCAATTTTCTGATTTAAAGGCTCCTGGGTAGGGATAAAGCGGGCACCGTAATTCTTCGCCAGTTTATGAATGTTTTTTGCCATTTTTTTCTGCCAGGGAATCCAATCCTGGTACTTGTCGCCCTTGGAAAAAACGAAAGGTTCCAGGGTGATGACCTTTGCTGTAGTTTCTCTGGACAGATCGAAAAGCATTTCATGATAGGAACGAATACTGTCCTCCAGAAGGTATAGCTTATCCTGCCAGGAAGCCTGAGAATGGACGATCATGCCAATATCATTAATCCCTACTAAAATACTTACATAGTCCGGACGCAGAGAGATACAGTCATGATGTAAGGTCCGCGCCACCCGTTCGGTTATATAACCGTCTACGCCACGATTTACAATATTCCAGTCTGTATCTGAATCCTTTATTGCCTCTGCAAGTATATTTACATATCCATACCCCAGCTGATTTGGGGAGGCCTTTCTCTCGGCATCTGTAATACTGTCACCTAAAAACACAATGATTCCCATAACATACTCCTCTTTATCCTCAGAAAGGATAGCATACTCCTTTCACCTATTTTAACTGAAAATTCCCAGTATTGCAAACGCTAATTTTCAGCAGGCTCTGGAGAAAGTGGAAAACCAGGTGTTGTATAGCGAAATTCTTCTTTTGCAAAGGCAATGATATCGTTATTTTTCAGAAGTTTTCTTTCTTCAGGGGCCAGAGAAACGCCGTTAATCCGGGTCCCATTTTTGGAATTTAAATCAACCACATAGCAGTTCATCCCTTCTCTTAGGATTTTGGCATGTATTCTGCTGACGGTAGCCTCGTCCAGAAAGATATCCGCAGAATCACTCCATTTTCCCACAAGAAGGCTGTTTTTTTCCAGCATAAAGGTTTTTCCAGCGTTTTTTCCTGTTCCGACGAGAGAGGGATAGAGGGAAACTTGATTTTCCAGCAGAACTGTGGGAGACTCCCAGACGGTTTTCTCCGGCTGCTCCAGATTTCTTCCTTTTTCAGCTTTTAAAGGAGGAAAAGCAGAAGTCGGGAATTCCTCTATTTCTTTTTCTATAGAATGTTCAGAAGATTTTTGTAGGCTCTTAATTTTTAGGGGAGTTTTTGATAATGGTTCGGGTGTTCCTTTTTTTCTAAGCAGCAAAAAATAGATAAGTATCCCAAGTCCAATACTGGCTGACAGAATTAAGAGAAGAATAATAATCCAGAAAAGAGGCAGAAGACGGAAATGCCAGAGAAAGAAAATGAGTATACACAGAAAGAGTATGCCGCACACAGCGGCAAATATCCTATGGGAAGCAGATTCTTCTTCCTCTTCATTATAGAAATCGTCTAACAGTTTTTTGCGGATTCGTTGGGTTTCTTCGTCTGCTTCTGTTTCAGCAGAAGGAATTTGAGGCTCAGGAGATTCTTTCTCCGGATTTGATGGAGATGAATCATATAGAAGTTCTTTTATTGTACGGGGATAGATGTTGTCTTCTGCAGCCTCTTTGTAGACTCCGTAGCCCAGGGAGACTGCACTTTTATCGCTGTGATTGATTTTAGGGAGCAGATATTCAGCCAAAAGTTCAAATCCATATTTTTCCCTGGCTACCTGGAATGGAAACCAGATGAACTGATAGTCACCTGTATGCATATTTCTGTAAATATAAGAAGGAGCCAGAAGAAGATAGTCCATATCTAGAAGATATTCATCCAGAGCGTCACAAACTCTGAGCCAATTCTCCAGGAGCTTTTCCAAGTCCTTATGGGAAAACTTCTCTTTCATAAAAAGATTTTCCAGAGATTGGCAGCCGGTGATATCATAAGAGAAATGTTCTTCTCCGTTTAGCCGCTGTACTTTACAGGGAATCAGTCCAGGAATGGAATTTTCAAGAAAGATGGTTTTCTGATAACTTTGGCCTGCTGTTTGGGAATCTTCCAGAAGAACCAGACAACTGATCCCGCGGCTTCTTTTGTAGCTTACATCCATAGTCATCACACTCCTTCTTAGGGGGCTTTTACCGCTTCTATAACATTTCTGGCTTTTTCTACTTTTTCAATAAATAATACAGGCCGGATGACCTTGCTTTTTAGAACCTCATTTTGCTGCCATCTGAGATTCCGGAAAGGAAGTTTTACGGTATGAGAAAAGCTCGCTGTAATTTCCCGTTTACTTCCAGTAACAGAAAAGTAGTTTCCTTGGTTCCTGAGTCGTTGGGCCGCTGCTTGAACACCGTCTCCCGTTTTGTATACAGCAGAGGCACTGCCATATGCGGATGCCTCTGCCAATGCTGCGGTATCCCGTACCCGGCTGTAAGTGCCTATAATGAGGAAAAGAGAAGAAAAAATTACCAGCAGCCAGACTCCGCTGAGAAGAGCCATTTCTACAGTAAAACTGCCACTATATTTCTTTTTTATTATTTTTCCAGCCAAAAATATCCACCTGCCATTCCTGTAAATAAAAAGGGGATAAAAGGAATCCGAAAGCCTTTCTTTCCCCCACAGCAGAAAAAAACTAAAACGGATGTTAAAAATACCCCCAGCAGTCCTGTAAACAATACCCCCAGAGATTCCCAGAAACCCAGAGATATTCCTATGAACAGAAGGATTAGGCCGTCTCCATAACCAATAGCTTCTTTTGTAACTTTTGCTATAAAAAGAAGAAATAATCCAGGCATCAGTCCAAGAAGACTTTTTTCAATGAGAGAAAATGTATCCTTTTCAATAGTTAAGATATCCCATAAACAGACTGCCAGAGACAGAAAACCATAAATTTTCAGCTTCCATAGAGAAACCTCTTTTTCTTTTATGTCCTGTATGCTGCAGAAAGCAAGCATAGTCATATTTATCATCCAGCCTAAATTCATATGATCCTCCTTTTCAGTTCTGAGAACTGCATCTGGTGCAGATATTCAGACCCTGTGCCTCTGATTCTTTTACTGCAGTTATGATTCTGGTCAGACCGCTGCAGTTTTTTGTGCTGTGATAGCGGTTTCCCGTTCTTGTGATATAGACGAAATTCTGAGAGGAAGTGCTTTCCATGCATTTTTCGCAGGGATGATAATGTTCTCCGTATTGATTTGCCCTTTCCTCAATACCTTTCTTATCCACGCGGCTTATGGAAAGTGCAAGATGGGTACAGGCAGGAGAAGTGTGATAAACGCTTTCCCACTGTGTGATATAGACCAGATTTTCTGAAGAAACAGGCATTCCAGGATTTCCGTGATATCCGGTCCAGGCCTGAGCCTGAGCTTCTACATGGATTTTCACAGGGAAAAACCTGAAAAAGCCCCCTGGACCGGAATAGAAAAAGAAGGCTTTCAGAGTAACGGTTTCATTTTGAAATCCTGATCCCAGAAGATAGATGCCGTTTACGCCGCCTTGGATTCCAGGAAGAGCTTCTCCTTTTAACACATTTCTTACTTTTTCTGTGCCATAAGCCATACAGACAGCATCTGTCACAGCGCCTACAGGTGAACTGCTGTCCTCTTCTGTACAGTAAGCGTACATCCCCAGTTCCTTTGCTCCTTCGCAGAGGGCTGTCTGTATCAGCATATTAATCCTGTATAGATCCAGGATACATGCCAGCAAGGTAATAGTAAGGAAAAAGAGAGGCAGAACAAAAGCACTTTCTGCTGTTAAACTTCCTTTATACCGAAGAGAGCTGCCCTCCTTTCTGTTTTTATACTTTCTTTTTGACAGAATGTCCATGTTCTCCCTCCTTTTACATATCGTAAGTGTAGAATCGTTCTCCCTGCCACTGCTGTCCTTCGGGCCCGGAAATCAGAAAATTCATGGACACAGCATCAAGGCAGGCATCAAAGGAAAAATTTGCCCGTCCCTCTTTGGCACGGATATTTTGTTCCATCATATCCATGCATCGGAAAGTCAGTCTATCTTCAGAAGAGAAGGATAGGAGAAGAAAGAGATAGTCTCGGTAATCCAGACCGGCAGAAGCAGAAGAAGCATCTTCTGTGCTTAGATGATTCAGGTGGGTTTTCCAGGAACCATTGTCTTTAGTCAGAGGAACCTTGCCGCCTGACAGCAGGGTTTTTACATCACAGATGCTTTCAATATAGGCCCACCCTGCGGCAAGGACACCCTGTACCAGAGTCATACCTTCAGGAATCAGCAGGAGGAGAGAAAGGGCAGAGGCACAGGCCTGAAGTTCTGCCCGCTTCTGGGGATCTGTATAGAGAAAGGCAATATTCGAAGCTTCTCTTATGAGCAGCAGCCGATTTACCACGTATTGGAGATTTTCACGGTCAGTATCTTTCCCGCCCAGCACATATTCCACCTGGTATTCCAGGGGGCCTGGATGTGATTCCTGGGTGTAAAAACTGAGACTGTCCAAAATATATTCCTGTATAAGCAGTTTATCGGTTACGGCACTTTTCCCCTGAGACAGGGGAAGAGCCCCCATGCCCTGTTCCAGCTCTCTGAAGGACAGAAGAGATTCTGCCTCCACAGATTTTTCTGAAACAGTTCCTCCGTCAGGAAGAACAAGCCCCAGGAATCCGTGGCTGCGGATATTTTCTATTATTTCCAGAGGATTATTGGAAGGAGAAATGTCTTCCATGGGAACTTCTTCCTCAATGGGAGCTTCTTCCAGTCCTCCTTCTTGAATTTCCTCCTGTTCTTCCATAGCTTCCACATTTTGATTAAACCTGTCTTTTATAAGCTGTATCCCTTTAGTCCCCAGATTATCTTTCATATAGCGGAGAATCTGAGCCTTTACAGCTTCTCCTTTGCCGTCAGAGGCAAGGCGGAAACCAGTTATACCGCATGTATCCAGCTCACAATTTGTGAGACCAGAGGAGAGTATAGGCAGGGCAAAAGTTTCTGTCTGTGCGATGACTTGTGCAAGATTAGGGCGGCTATCCCCATAACCGGAGTCAAGGAAAAACAGATGATAATCTTCTAAAAGATCCCGGTCATACTGAGCGAAAAGAGAATACATGGCAGCACCCATGGCGTTTGCAGCCTGGGCTCTGGCACAGGAAACTCTGGAAGACTGGATACATGCGGCCAGAAGAGAAATGATTACCAGGAGCAGAAGGCTCATGGCACAGGTCATACTGCCTTTTGTTTTCATAGATATGTCTTTCACCCCTTGTCTGTAAATTGGCTAAATACTGTTGCTCTGACTTGTGATCTTTGAAAGAATATTTTCTACCAGACTGGTGAGCTGTTCCTTGAAAATAATCACAAGACCAATTAAAACCACCAATATCAAGATGATTTCCACAACGCCTACAGCGTCTTCGTCTTTCCATAAATTTTTCAACAGAGTCATTGTGTATACACCTCCTCAGATTTATGATTTAAAAGAAATTTAGAAATGCTGGCACCATCAGTATGATGAGAACCACTATAAGCTGAAGGATCATAGGGAGAAGCAGTTTAGTAGAAGCCTCTTCTCCCTGTATCCTGGCTCTTCGGAGACGATCCTCTCCTGCGGAAACGGCTTCTCTTTCCAAAAGCTCCAGAATACTCTGATTCCCTTTTTTCAAATTCTGCACCAACAGAACAGACAGAACTTTATACTCTGCAAGGCCGCAGCGCCTGCCTAATCTTTCATATGCATCTTTTTCATATATCCCTCCTTTCAGTTCCCGGCAGGTTTTTACAATCTCTTCATATGCCCAGCGGGTTTCTGTAAGGGAGGCTTCTTTTCTTTTCATATAATCCGCAGCAAGCTTTTCAACGGACATTCGTATACTGAGCCCAGCTTTAAGATAAAGAATCATTTTTTGAATAATATCAGGATAGTCCCGCTGCATTTGCTGTGTCTTTTTGAGCTGTGTTTGCTTTTCACGCTCTTTGGACAGAGGAAAAATTCCAAGGCCCAGGAGAAGAGATAAAATCCATATCAGCCAGCTGTCCCGGCTTTCCAGGCGCTGATATGAAACCTCCTGTCCCTGCACAACCGATGGAAGAAGAAGCTCCTTCTCAGAGCTGCTGCTGATATTTTCAGCCTCCTGCTGGACCGCCTTTTCTAATTCTTCAGCAGGGGAAAGGGCAGGAGGAAAAACCAGGACAGACTGTTCCCAGACGTTTTCAGTTTCACCCAGAGAAAGGGTACATCGAATAGTTACCGGGCTGCCTTTGGGAGAAATATGTTCTCCCAGATGTCCGTTCCAGGAAAGCAGATCTGGAGAATTGGTGCTCCAGAAAAGCTGTACAGGATTTTCTGGGATTTCTGAGGGAAATAGCAGGTCTTCCCCTATGCTGCCTTCAGAACCGGTATTTTCTTGAAACCATTGGGACAGAAAAGAATAGGCCTCTTTCAGAAAGGTTTCCACTTGAATCTGGGTATACTTCTGCTCTTCGACGGTTACCTGTATTTCTTCGGTACCTTGAGGCGTATGTATTTTTAAAGTTTCCTCATAAGCGCCTTCTCCCCAGCCCTTCCGGGGAAGTGAATGGGTATCAGTTTCCCTGTTTTCCTGCAGGAACATTCCAAGGCCTATAAGACCGCCGGAAAAAATAGTCAAAAAAGACAGGATGAGTTCTTTTTTTCTTTTTTTCGGAAATTTAAACTTCAATATCCACCAGCCTTTCTCCCCACCGATAAGCTAGGAGATAAATTCCAAGACAGAGGGTCATGATACAGATACCTGCCGGATTTCCATAAAGAACAGACAAAAGAGAAGGGGAGGTAAACTGCATATAAAGGATAATTCCAATAGGGATTAGGCTCATGACTTTTTGCTCTAATATTCTAGAAGCAAGCATGGACTGGATTTCTTTTTTTACATCCATCTGCTCTTCCAGGGAAGAGATACAGTTCTGGAGGACTTTTCGCATATTTCCGCCCATTTTTCTGGATTGAAGAAGGATTTGAGAGAAGTTCTGGATATCTTCAATGCCGGTTCGGATGCCTAAATCTGTCAAAAGCTTATCGATAGATGCCCCATGTTCCAACTGGACTTCCATATAGTAAAATTCCAAAGTCATTTCCCCTTTCTTTCCGTAAATCTTTTCCAGATCCTTTCGAGCTTCTTTTATGGAATTTTCGATAGAATAACCGGCGGAAATACTTACCTGGAGAGCAGCCAGAGCATCTCGGAACTGAATCTGAAGATGCTTTTTCTGCTTCTTTTGCTCCTGCTTTTTCCGCCCCCTGATATACCACAGACAAAGAGGCCAGAGGAAGAGAAATGCCAGGAGATTCTTATAAAACAGATAGTTGACCCCCAGGCAGAGAAGCAGAGACTCGCCTGCAAAGCGCAGCCATTTCTGCCATGAAAATTTAGAGTAATCAGATTTCTTCATAAATAATGCCCGCCTTTTCAAATTTTTCCCGGTGAAGAAGACTACCTGTTCTAATCAGCTCTTCATTCCTTATAAAGAGGGGGTTCAGCTCTACTTCTTCGCCTGCCATGCCTTTTACCTCGGCAATCTCCAGTACCTTACGGCTTTTATCCTTCAGTCTTCCCAGATGGACAAAAAGGTCGAATCCAGAGACGATCTGCCTGCGGATTACGGGAATAGGAAGCTGGATTCCCATTAACGCCATAGTTTCCAGTCTGCTGACCATGTCCCAACAGGTATTGGCATGGAGTGTGGAGAGACTTCCGTCATTGCCTATATTTACAGCTTGGAGAAGCTGGGCGGCTTCTCCGGAACGGACTTCTCCCACTATGAGCCTGCTGGGGCGCATGCGGAGACATGTTTTCAGAAGATCTGCAATGGTTATTTCCTGAGACTTTTCAATATTTGCCTGTCTGCATTCCAGTCTGACCAGATTAGGGATTCCCTGTATCTGCAGCTCTGCGTTGTCTTCAATAGTTATGACTCTTTCATCATTAGGGATATATTGAGACAGTGCATTCAGAAAGGTAGTTTTTCCGGAACCGGTGCCTCCCCCTATCAGTATGGTGTATCCAGCTGTGACTGCTTTCTCCAGAAAACACGCAGCCTCTGGTGTAATACTGCCTAAATTTAAGAGTTTTTCCATGGTTATAGGCTCCTTTGGGAATTTGCGGATGGTCAGAACAGGTCCGTCAAGGGCAACCGGAGATATAACTGCGTTGACACGTTCGCCTCCTGGAAGCCTGGCATCTACTACGGGCTGAAGAGTATTGATCACCCGGTTGCATCTGGAAGCAATCTGACTAATAACATCTTCCAGTTTTTCGGGGGAGGTAAAAGTTTTGGGCCAGAGAATCAGATGGCCTTCCCGCTCGATAAAAATCTGATCCCAGCGGTTCACCATGATTTCAGTGATCGTATCATCTTCCAGCAGCTCTTCCAGCACGTCCATTTTTCTCAGAGAACGGAACAGTTCTTTTCTCAGTTCTTCCATACGCTTGAGAGAAAGATAGAATTTTTTCCGCTCCTCCAGCAACAGCTCATCAATAATATTCAGGACTTCCTGATCTGAGGTTTCCCATGTATTTTCCAGCTTTCGGGCCAAATCTGACCGGATTTTGGAAAAAAGCTTTTCAGATTTATCCAAGGGGCCCTTTCACCTCCAGTATTCTTCGCACTTCTGCACCCCATTTTCCATGGAGGAGACTTTTGGGAAAATCCGGATTTTTTTCTGCGCAGGGAGCAAAAGAAAGATGGAGTTCCGTGATTTTTTCCAATAAACTGTCCGATAATACTTCTGCCATATTCTTGAATTGCTGTATTTTATACTGTGATATCCAATCCTCTAAAACCGGCATATAAATTTTGTCGCAGAGCTCCAGCATTGAGAATAGCTGATCTGCACCGTTTCCTATATCCAGTACCAGCTGTTGGTAACTGCTTTCCTTTTCCAGGAATTCAAAAAGTGCTGTCCACTCCTGGAAACTTATACCTCTGAGATCCTCAAAAGAGGAGACTGGTGAGAAGTAGTCCAGGTTTCCCCAGCTTTGAATAAGAGTATCCAGAGCAGGTTTTTCTCTGCCTGTACGAAGGCAGTAGAAGAAATCGCTGAGATTTTCACAGTCTGCTTCATGAATAGATTTCTGCCAGCCAGAAAAATCTTCCATGTTGATATACAGGGTATTTTTCTGCTCTCCCAGAATTTGGCCCACGGTAAGGGCAAAGAGTGTTTTTCCACATCTTCCCAGAGGAGAATATATTCCTGCCATCCCAAGCTTCTTTTTATATCCCAGCTCAAGTTCGGTGGGAGGGGATTCCTGACAGTATGTCATTACTTCACGGACAAGGCTTTCGGCAGACTGATATTTATATACATATCTGTCTTCTCCAGCTTCAGATTCTTTTTCTGAGGAGAGTATGATCATATGAGGAATCTGAAGTTTTTGCACCTGATCAGTTAAATTTTCCTTTGCGATCAATAAAAATCTGGGACAGTTTTTTTCAGCATATTGACACAGCTTTTCAGAATCAGTAAAAGCCTCTGCCCGAAAGGGGAATTTTTTTCTGGCGTTTAAATAGTCTGCAAAATTTCCAGCGTATCCCGCTTCAGAATCACAGACAGCAATCATATCTTTTTTCAATAGCAGCCTCCTACAAATAAGATGATTCCCGTAAAAATAGGAACAGTGAAATGGTAATTTTCAGGCCTCGGCCCTTTCTTTCTGTAATTTTCTCTAACTCTTTTTGTCCTGTATCCGGAGAAGTAAGAAATAAAATAAGAAATGCGTTCTTTCAGATTCCCACAGAGGATAAGAAATGCCAGAGAAAGGATACCTCCGGTAAGAAATGTAAAAAACAGAAGCTTCACAACTGCAGGATAACCCAGGATGCCGCCCAGAACAGACAGAAGCTTTATATCTCCGCCGCCGAGCATGCCAAAATAATGCAGAGGAAGGAGACAGATCAGAGGAAAAAGGAAACCGGAAAGAAAGTCCAAGATTCCCCCTGGGCCAGAGTGGAAAATCCAGAAGAAAAGACCTGTGCCAAATCCCAGGCAGATCAGCCGGTTATCCACCTTTTCCTGTAATACGTCCATAAATACCCCTCCGCCGGCAATGGTTATAAGCAATATATCCCGGACGGGCACTTTATCACCTCTTTTCTTTTATATCAGTCAAACTGGAGTCATGGACCGACAGGCCCGCAGAATAAAAAGATACTTGAGATTCTCCTGTGTGGAGAAGAGAACATCTGTTGATGTAAGTCAGATTATACCCTTACAAAAGAACTCTGTAAAGGAAAATAATGCACAAAAAGAGTTTTTAGAAGTTCTGCATAAATTTACAGAACAGTATTGACTCTATATTGCATAAGTATGCAAAAAGTTTTATAATACAACTAAATCAGAAAATTTAGAAAGATATAGAAAATTGAACGAATTCAAGTCAGCTGTGGCCTTTTGGAAAAAGGCGCCTGTTAATCATACGATTATTTTGTTAAATATTCTAATATTTATTCTTGTAGAAATTACCGGGTCCTGCGAAGACGTAAGACATATGCTCCGGTGGGGAGCAGCAGGAACTCTGGATATTGCCCAGGATCATGAATACTACCGGCTGATCACTGCCATGTTTCTCCATTTCAGTCTCCAGCATCTGGGAAATAATATGCTGGTGCTTTTATTCATCGGAGATTGTCTGGAGAGAAATCTAGGGAAAGTCAGATATGCACTTATCTACTTTCTGGGCGGAGCCGGAGCAAATCTGCTCTCTGTTTTCCATGAAGTATATGTGAATGAATATGTGGTGTCTGCTGGGGCGTCCGGAGGAGTTTTTGCAGCTATAGGCGGGCTGCTTTATGTGGTAGTGAGAAATAAAGGTCATATAGAGAACTTTACCTCACGTCAGCTTCTTATTCTGGCTTTCCTTTCTCTTTACCATGGCCTGACCAGTACCGGAGTAAACAATATGGCTCACCTGGGAGGACTGGTCCTGGGCTTCCTTTTTGCCCTGCTCTTTTATCACAGGAGAAAGTCCTCGATCCCAGTCAGGTGATTGGCAGAACAACTGTAAAGGAAGTATCCTCTCCAGCGGAAGAACGAAAGAAAATCTGACCGCCGTGGGCGGAAATGATTCTTTTACAAATGGCCAGTCCAAGGCCGGTACCACCCTGCTTATAGGTGACAAAAGGTTCAAAAATATCTTTTTGATGGCTGACAGGGATACCGCTTCCTGTGTCTTTTACACACAAATAGATATTTTCTCCGTCACAGCTGAGAGAACAGCGGATCAGACCCTGGCGTCCAATGGCTTCTCTGGCATTTGTGAGGAGATTCAGCAGTACTTGACGTATTTTTGTAGGGTCTGCTGAAATCAGAGGGACTGCAGTTTCTTTTTCATAGAGAAGAGAGATTTCCAGAGTCTGGCAGAGCGGAGTCAGAGATTCTACAGTTTCCCGGAAAATGCTGTCCAGATTTATTTCTTGAAGGTGGAGTTTGGCAGAGTTATTGAAAGAAGAGAACTCTTCCAGCAGAGCTCTGAGAAAACTCATGTTTTCCATGATCTTTTCCCAATAGTCATCTTCTTTGATTTCTGGATGGTGGCTTTCAAATAACTGAAGAAAGCTGTTGATGAGAGTTACCGGGTTGCGGATTTCATGAGAAATCTGAGACAGCAGAAACTGCTGTTTTACCTGTAATTCCTGATAAAGGGTTTTATAGTCAGGATTGCTGTTTCCTGAAAGCTGAAAGACAGAAGATCCTGTTTGCGATTCCATAATATTCCTCCCAATTTGTTTTTCGTAGATAGTTTAGCACTGAAATTTTTAAATGGCAAATAAATTTGTTTTACAAAAAATACCAAATTTCGACAAAAGTGTCACAAATGCCGAATTAAATTCGGATATATTATGAAAGGAAAGGAGAAAAAATATGAAAGAATGTATTTTTTGCAAAATCGCCAATGGAGAAATTCCATCGGCAACACTTTATGAGGATGAGAAATTCAGGGTAATCCTGGACCTTGGGCCTGCAACGAAAGGTCATGCCCTGATTCTTCCAAAGTCACATTATGAAAATCTTTATGAATTACCCGAGGGGTTGGCAGGAGATGCAATGGTGCTGGCAAAAAAAGTCATAACGGAAATGAAAGAGGTTTTGAAATGCGACGGATATAACGTAGTACAAAATAATGGAGAAGCAGCAGGACAAACGGTATTTCATTTTCATATGCATCTGATACCGAGAAGAGACGGTGACAATGCCGGTATCTCCTGGAATCCAGGCACACTTACGCCAGAAGACAAAGAGGAGATTCTTTCAAAATTTTCTTTAAAATAATAGAAATGGATACAAAAGATGAACGATGAGCGGTTTCGTGAAATTTATCAGCAATACTATGGTTTAGTAAAGAAAACGGCGTTCAGTGTTTTGAAAGACTATGATTTTTCAGAAGATGTGGCTCAGGAAGTATTTCTTTTATTTTCGTTGAAAGAACATACTTTAAAGGAAGAATATTATCGTCAGTGGCTCCTTGTAAATGCCAGAAGAAAAGCCATTGACTTTTGCAGGAAAGCCTATCAGGTCCATGAGGTTACGGCCTCTATGTCTCCTGATGAGGATGAAACGAACCAGGATAATGCAACAGAGTGGATTTACGGCCAAAGACAAGATTTCTTTGAGGATGAGATTGCACATAAGATTATGTTGAGAGAATTGACAGGAAAATTATTTCAGGATTTGGCAAACAGAAACAGTGAATGGTATGAAATCATGATGAGAACAGTTGTAGAAGGCGAAAGCCCGGAAGAGACGGCTCGTGCTCTTGGCATCTCAGTAGAAAATCTGAGAGCCAAGAAACATCGAATGAAAGAGTGGATAAAAGAGCACTACAGAGATGACTTTGAAAGAGCCTGATTATTTTACCGCTTTTTCAATAAGCTGCACAATCAATTCAATAGAGTTTTTGTGCTTGCTGGAAGACATTGCGGTAATGTAAGATTCTCTGTGCTCGTAAAGGTCATAGACAGCAGTCAGCAGGGATTCATTTGTAAGTTCTTCTTCTTCCAGAACCTTACTGTATCCCAGATGTTCGAAAGAACGGGCATTGAGTATCTGGTCACCTCTGCTTGCACGGGCAGAAAGAGGAATCAGGAGATTCGGCTTGTTTAAAGCGCTGAGTTCGCAGATAGCATTGGCGCCGGCTCTTGAGATCACAACATCTGCCAGAGCAAAAAGATCTGCAAGTTCTTTTTTGATATATTCATACTGAACATACCCTGGGGTGCCTTCCAGGCTGTCATCTATTTTGCCTTTGCCGCAGAGATGGATGACTTGGAAATCCTGGAGGAGTTCCGGAAGGACTGCTCTTACCGCCTGATTTACGGCAGCGGCACCAAGACTTCCTCCGATGATAAGGATAACTGGTTTATCAGGTGAGAAACCTGTAAATTCCAACCCTTTTTCTCTGCTTCCAGTGAGAAGCTCCTGGCGGATAGGCGTTCCGGTGAGAACAGCCTTTTCTTCAGGAAGATGGGAAACAGTTTCGGGAAAGTTGCAGCACACTTTTGTGGCAAAGGGTATACATATTTTGTTGGCCAGACCGGGAGTCATATCTGACTCATGGATAAAAGTAGGGATTTTCTTCCTGCTGGCGGCGATTACAACAGGAACTGTTACAAAACCGCCTTTGGAGAATACTACATCAGGCTTCAGATCTTTCATGAGTTTTTTGGCTTCCATAAAACCTTTCACAACCCGGAAAGGATCTGTAAAGTTTTTGACATCAAAGTAACGCCTTAATTTTCCAGAGGAAATCCCATAATAGGGAATTCCCAGCTCCTCAATGAGTTTTTTCTCAATTCCTTCATAGGAACCAATATAAGAGATTTTATATCCCAGTTCTTTTAAACGGGGTATCATTGCAATATTTGGGGTTACATGGCCGGCAGTACCTCCGCCGGTAAGAACGATATGCTTCATGGTGTTCCTCCTGATTCTAAAATGTAACTATAAGATAATATGATACACTTGCGGGGAAAAGTCAAGAAAAGATAGGAGTTTCATGGGTAAAATAGAAGAAAAGAACGGCGGTGCAGGGCTTCAGTCTGCTGAAGAAGCGAGAGACAGGGAGTTTGAACAGTGGGTACAGCAGCAGTTTTTGAAGGAAGCGGCGGCTATCGAGAAAGAAATTGACGAGATTCCCGATTCTGAAAACTGGAAACCCACAGAAGAAAGTTTCCAGAAGCTTTTGCAGAAGGCAAAGGAGCAGGGCTCTGTTCAGTCTGCACCGGATTCTGTACAAACTACAGTAAGCGAAGATAAATTCAAAGATAAAGAAAACAAAGATACAAAAGAAGAAATTGTAAGCGAAAAACTGAATAAAGAAAAATTAAATAGTGAAACGAAAAAAATCCTTAATAAAGACACAGGTAGACATAAGTTCGCAGATATTAGAGAGAAGGTGATAAAGTGGGCCGCTGTTGCGGCGGTAACTGTATTTGGAATCTTTGGGGTTTCCATGAGCAGTGAGGCGAACAGGGCGTATATAATGGAGAAAGTCGATGTTATAATTGGAGACGATGTGGGAACAGCAATAGATAACGATGAAGAAACACTAAAGAGAGATTTGACTGAAGATGAGGCAAAAGCGGATATAGAAAAAGAACTATTAGTGGAACTTCCAGAATTTTTTTACGTTCCTGAGAAGATGGTATTCGATACGTATGGAATTGATAACGATGCAAAAATGGGGTTTATCCAATACCAAATGGAGGATAGGCTGGTAGTACTAGCAGTGTATGTTAATGATAAAAGTGCTTCGGCATTTGCTGTAAGTGATTCGGGAGAAATGCTTGCTAATATTAGCAGTAAGATATTTAGCCCAATTCAAACTACACTTTGGAAAGTACAGGAAGAAGGAGATGATTTACCGGCTTATATTCTTCAGTGGGATTATAAAAATGTTTATTACGAGCTGACAGGGAAAATACCAGAAGAAGAAATGAGAAGGATTGCAGAAAACATAATGTATTAGATATAGTAAAGGAGAAATGTATGAAAAAAATATTGAAAAGAATAGTGGTATTTTGTTTAGTGATTACAATGACATTAGGAATATCTGTTTCTGCATATGCAGAGACAATTCCGCCAGAATTAGGTAAAGTCGTTGATGGTTCAGTGCTTACAGATGATAGCTCTTCGGAAAAAACTTTATATAATCCGGCAAGAGGGAATATTTTGAATAGAGGAATTGCCAGAATATCTAATAATGGTAACGGTAATGTAAATGCGTATGGGTCCGCAATAGGTGCTGTAGTATGTGATAAGATGGAATTAACAATAGTATTACAACGATATAATGGAACAAAATGGGTAGATGTTACTTCAAAGTCATATAGTGCTTCTAACATAGGTGTATTTTCTAAAAGCTTTAATACAACTGTCACTAAAGGCTATTATTATCGGGTGCGAGTAGCTTGCGTAGCGACAGATGCGGGAGTAGTAGAGAGTCAAATACCTGTTACGGAAGGTGTTTGGATAAGCTAAAAAATTGGGGATATTCATATACCCAGACATCCTTAAATAATTATAGAGTTATTATTCCCTGTTATTTTAGTAATAGTTATTATTCCGAAATATGAGTTATACATAAAAACTGGAATCCCAATTTTTGGATTCCAGTTTTTCTTATACCTTCCTCTCACATCCAATACAACAAATCCAGAACTTTTGTCGAATAACCGAGATAAACTTCCAGCTCTGAAATATTGTAATTCCACTACCCCTTTTGTATAATTAATATAGAAATATCCATACAAAAGATAGCATAATAACAATAGTGCAGGAGATTATAAGTATGGAAACAAATGAACGGCAGGAAGATTGGGAAAGTCTCGGTTTATCTAATGATTTTTTATTTGGGAAAGTAATGAGTAACCCGAAATTATGTGTAAAGCTTTTGGAACGGATTTTTCCAGACCTGGAGATTGAGAGAATTGAATATCCAGAGCTGCAGAAAACGATTAAGGAAGATGTAGATGCAAGAAGTGTCAGGCTGGATGTCTATGTAAAGGATTCTGAAGAGAAAGTCTATGATATCGAAATGCAGACAACGAACAATGGCGAGCTGCCTAAAAGGAGCAGATATTATCAGGGGATGATAGACCTTCAATTGATTAACAGAGGAGAATCTTATAGAGGGCTGAACCAAAGCTATATAATTTTCATCTGTATGGAAGACATCTTTAAGGATAACAGACACATATATACATTTGAAAACATATGTATACAGAATAACGGAATCGTGCTGAGGGATGGAGCGGTAAAAATTTTTTTGAATACAAAGAGTGACCGAGAAGATGTAACTCCCCAGCTAAAAGCCTTTTTGGATTATGTAGATGGCAGAAAAACCCCAGACCCTTATGTAGAAGAGCTTGAGAAAGCAGTTGCTGAGGCAAAGAAAAATCGGAAGTGGAGGCATGAGTATATGACTTTATTGATGAGAGATCAGGAGAATATTGAAAAAGGAAGAATTCAGGGAAGAAAAGAAGGCATAAAAGAAGGTATAAGAGAAGAGCGCCGTAAGATTATCATCAATATGCTTTCTAAAGGCTATACTAATGATCAGATTATGATGCTCTGCGATACTTCCTACGAGGAAATCAATGAATGCAAAAAGAGTTTATAAAATAAATAAAATATTGTAGGAATTATTGGAAAGAATAATAAATTTTATATAATTTCCAGAAAATCTCTGTCCATTCTTTCCCCTCTGGGGTATAATGAAAACAGCAGATTTATTATACCGTAAAGCAATGAGCAAAGGGAGTTTTTTACTCTGGGGTTAGTACAACAAAAAGGGGGTTTTTTATGAGACTGACTTTTATAGGGGCTGCCCATGAAGTGACCGGAAGCTGTTATTTTCTGGAAGCAGCAGGGAAAAAGTTTCTTGTGGACTGTGGTATGGAGCAGGGGCCGGACCAGTATGAAAATCAGGAGATTCCCGTGCCTCTTTCGGAGATCGATTTTGCCCTGCTGACCCATGCCCACATTGATCATTCGGGAAATTTCCCATTGGCCTATGCCAAGGGGTTCAGGGGACCAATCTACGCTACTGCGGCTACTTGTGACCTCTGTGATATTATGCTTCGTGACAGTGCTCATATCCAGATGTTTGAGGCAGAGTGGCGGAACAGAAAGGCCAGGAGAAATGGACAGCCGGAATTCGTTCCTGCGTATACCATGGAAGATGCCTTGGGAGTGATCCGGCAGTTTGCAGCATGTGATTATCATAAAATCATTGAGCTGGCAGAAGGGATCAAAGTGCGTTTTGTAGATGCGGGACACCTTTTAGGTTCCGCCAGTATTGAACTGTGGATTACAGAAGATGGAGAAGAGCGGAAACTGGTATTCTCCGGTGATATTGGAAATACAGAGCAACCTCTTATCAAAGACCCGGAATACCTGGAAAGTGCGGACTATGTGATCATGGAATCTACCTATGGAGACAGAAGCCATGGGGAAAAACCGGAGTATATCGGAGAGCTGACCAGCATTATAAGGAAAACTTTCAAGAGGGGCGGCAATGTGATCATTCCTTCTTTTGCCGTAGGAAGGACCCAGGAGATGCTATATTTCCTGAGAAAGATCAAGGCGGATAATCTTCTTCCGGAATTTCCGGGATTCGAAGTGTATGTAGATAGTCCTCTGGCAGTACAGGCCACAACGATTTTTAAAGAGCATTACAGTGAATGCTATGATGAAGAGGCCATGGAACTGATCAATCAGGGAATCAATCCTATTACATTTCCGGGGTTAAAGCTGTCTATTACCAGTGACGAGTCGAGAGCGATCAATGTGAATGAGAAGCCAAAAGTTATTTTGTCTGCCAGCGGAATGTGTGATGCAGGACGTATTAAACATCATCTGAAACACAACCTCTGGAGACAGGAGTGTACGATACTTTTTGTGGGATATCAGGCAGTTGGAACACTGGGAAGAGCCCTGATCGAAGGAGCCACAGAAGTAAAACTTTTCGGAGAAGAAATACATGTAAACGCTGAAATCATCCGGATGCCGGGAATCAGCGGACATGCAGATAATGAAGGACTTATGCGATGGGCAGGAGCCTTCAAGAAAAAGCCTGAAAAAGTTTTTGTAACTCATGGAGATGACCAGGTATGTGAGCTCTTTGCTAAAAGACTGGAGAGTGAGCTGGGATATTCTGCTGTAGCGCCTTACAGCGGAACCATTGTAGAGCTGCTTTCCGGCCAGGTAGTAAAGGAAACTTTGGGAATTGCAGTAAAACATGCAAGAGAGAAGGCAAAGACCAGAAAAGCTGCTGGAGTATATGCAAGATTACTTGCGGCTGGACAGAGGCTTATGACAGTTATCCGTCATAATGAAGGCGGAGCAAACAAAGATCTGGCCAGATTTGCAGACCAGATCAATGCTATGTGCGATAAATGGGACAGATAATAAGCAGATTGTACGAGAATAAAATATCGGCAAATCAGGTTTTCAGCTTTGCATGACTCTGCCGGAAACCTGAGGGGGACATTTTTTCAGATTGATAAAAAACCCGGTTAAAAGTGCTGCTGCTGTTGAAACCGGCTTCCATTGCAATATCGGTTATGGATGCCTGGGTAGTCAACAGCAGCAGTTTTGCTTTGTGGAGCCGCTGCCCGGTGACATACTGAGAAAAAGACATTCCAACAAATTCCTTAAAAAGTCTGGAAAAATGAAATTTGGAAAAGCCTGCATAGGAGGCTGCCATTTCCAGAGTGATATTTGAGGAGAGATTTTGATTCAGATACTGGCATACAGCCAGAAATTTTTCCTGATATTGATGAGTTTCCTGGCGGCAAGTTATTCTGCCTGGATTTTTGCCGGGAAGAATCTGCATTTGAAGAGCAGAAGACCGGAAAAGCAAGGTATAAAGCTGCAGGACCAGGGAATACAGACTGGCCTCCCAGAGGAGCTTTTTGCGTCTGGACTCCAGTATCACAGAGAGGAGGAGTTTCTCTGCTGCTATATAAGTAGGATTTTTTATGTTCCGCTTCAGAATAAAAAAAGAGGGGAAGGAAAACAGCAGAGACTGGAATTCTCTCAGGGAATACAGAATTTCCACGTCAAACTGAAAGATCAGCCGGGTGCCTTTGGAAGACCCGGTGAGTTCATGGATAGTCCCGGACTGTAGAAATATAATATCGCCCTTATCCAGATGATACGTTTCTTCTTCAGTTTTTACCTGATAATCCCCGGAAAGGGGCAGGATAATCTCCACACAGGGATGCCAGTGAGGATCAATATGATAGCAGCCTTTCTGGAGGATTACCCGAAAATTGGAAGAATCCGGATAAGCTATATTTTCGCGGAAACCGGAGAAAATCTTTTTCATAGTTCAGACTCCAAGGAATAATGTAATAATAAAAAGAATAACAGTATCTCAGTGGAAAATCAACTATTAAAAATATGAGAGCTTTTTCTATAATTATGTGACATAGAGGATAGAAAAGAAAGAAAATTATAGAAGAAGGACACTTTATTTTATGGGCATTATATACATGGAATGCTATGATATAGCCATCAAAACTATTGAAGATGCCGAATGGCAAAAGGAAAAGGAGGAAAGAGTATGAAAAAAAGAATGAAAAGACTGGCAGCGCTTTCCATGGCAGTTCTGATGGCAGCATCTATGGCAGCCTGCGGCGGTTCAGGCGGTGGAAGCAGTGATGGCGGATCCAGTTCAGGCGGTTCCGGTTCAGGAGATGACAAGGAGATTGTGTATTGGAACATTGGTACAGAGAGTCCTGATAAGGATATTGTTACAGCTGCGGTTGAAAAATTCAACTCTGAAACGGAATCTGGATATACTGTAACATCTGTTCCAACTCAGAATGACTCTTACAAAGAAAAATTGGTTGTGGCTATGAGTTCTGGTGAGTGCCCGGATATGTATTCCTGCTGGTCTGGAGGACCTATGTATGAATATATTGACTCTGGATTCGGTCAGCCTATTGATGATCTGTTTAATAATTCTGAGATTAAAGACAAACTGATGGAATCTGCCATCGGTCAGGCAACTTACAATGATCATATTTATGCAGTTCCTTATCAGAATGTATCTATGTCAGGTATTTTCTATAACAAAGAGATGTTCGAGAAATATGGTTTGGAAGAGCCTGCTACATTAGCTGATCTGGAAAATATTTGTGCAACTTTAAAAGAAAACGGTATTACACCATTCGCTTTGGCAAACAGCTCTAAATGGACAGGTTCTATGTACTTTATGAATCTGGCTGCAAGATACGGCGGACTGGAACCATTCCAGAATGCAGTTGCAGGAACAGGAAGCTTTACTGATGAATGCTTTATCCAGGCTGGAGAAAAGATCCAGGAGTGGGTAAATGCAGGATACTTCCCAGATGGTGTAAACTCTCTGAGTGAAGATGATGGACAGGCAAAACAGTTAATGTATCAGGAAACAGCAGGTATGCTTCTTTGCGGCTCCTGGTATACAGGTACTTTCTCTACTGACAGCGAAGAGTTTTATCAGAAGATAGGCTGGTTCCCATTCCCGGCAATTGAAGGCTCTGACGCTGACCCATCTATTATGATCGGTACAGTAGGTGACCAGTTTATTGTATTTAACTGTGAGGGTGAAAAACTGGAAGCTGCTTTTGAGTGTGCTGAAGCACATCTGTCTGACGAAGTAATTGACCTTGGAGTAGAAAGCGGAAAGATTCCTCCAGTTAACGGAATTGAAGAAAAACTGACAGATCCAATTACAATTGAGGTTGTAGAAGCTGCTAACAACGCATCTGAAATCCAGCTGTGGTACGATCAGTATCTGCCGCCAGCAGTTTCAAATGCACATCTGGATGGTCTTCAGGAGGTATTTGGTCTCACTATGACTCCTCAGGAAGCCCAGGAATCCATGCAGCAGGCAATGGAAGAGTATAATGCTCAGAAAGCAGAATAAGCAACATGACGGAATAATCGGAAAGGCTCTGGAAACAGAGTCTTTCTTTTTGGATAAAACTGCTAAAGAAATCTATAAAAAATGAACAGTATGGATAGAAATTTATAGATTCTGGGAAGATTGTTCTATGTAGTTTTGTTAAACTTTTTGATAGTATTGATACTATCAAAAAGTTCTTAAAGTAATAAGAAGGAGGGAATTCATTATGAAAGAAAAGAGTACTTCTTTGCTTGTCATCAGGCAGAGAAATACGAGAAAAGTAGCGGCGCTTTTCCTGGCACCGGTAACTATTCTGATGGTAATCTACATTTTTTATCCTATTGTAGATACCTTTATCACCAGTACATATCAGTGGAATGGAATTTCTGCTGACAGAAAGTTTATTGGTATTCAGAACTGGATCACACTGCTCCAGGATAAAAGTTTCTGGATTGCTTTTAAAAACAATCTGATCATCATGGTGCTTTCTATTGTAATCCAGATTCCTCTGGGACTTGCCCTGGCCACCTTCCTGGACTTTGGAGGGAAAAAACTTACGGTATTTAAAGTTATCTGGTTTATTCCATTGCTGATGTCTTCTGTAGCTATTGGTTTCCTGTTCACCTATGCTCTGGCTACAAACGGCGGTATTGTAAGTACCATATCCGGTTGGTTTGGAGGCGGAAACATTGACCTTCTGGGAAATCCCAAAACTGCGCTGCTTACAGTAATCGCTGTTATATGCTGGCAGTTTACACCGTTCTATATGGTATACTTTATGGCTGCATTTACAAATATTCCCTATGATGTATTTGAAGCAGCCAGAATTGACGGAGCTACCAGAGGACAGTATTTCTGGAAAATAGCACTTCCTCTTCTGGTGCCATCCATGAAGAGTGCAGCCATTCTATCTATGGTAGGTTCTTTGAAGTATTTCGATTTGATCTACGTAATGACCGGAGGCGGTCCGGGAACTTCTACTGAATTAATGGCAACATATATGTATAAAGAGTCCTTCAGCAACTTCAACATGGGTTACGGTTC
This sequence comes from Blautia sp. An46, assembly GCF_002161645.1. NCBI lineage: Bacteria > Bacillati > Bacillota > Clostridia > Lachnospirales > Lachnospiraceae > Blautia > Blautia sp. An46. The sequence goes on from NZ_NFIF01000004.1 coordinate 154,223, forward strand.
TGCTGTTGCAGGAGGAATGTTCATTCTGATTTCTATGATCGCTCTTATTACAATGAAATTGATAAATGGAAAGAAGGAGGCGTAAAAACATATGGATGCTTATAAGAAAAGTCGAGTAAAAAGTATAATATGCTGGGTAATCGCCTTTGCATTGGCAATTTTTTACCTGGTAGTCTCTTTCCTTCCCTTTATATTCATGGTATTAAACTCTTTTAAAGAGAAGTTTGAAATGCTTACAGTGGGTGTCTTTGAACTTCCCCAGAGCTTGAATTTTGCGAATTATCAGGAAGTGCTTACAGGCGGATTTGGAAAATATTTTATGAACAGTGTGATCGTGCTTGCAATTTCCCTGATTTTGCTTCTGTTTATTGCCTCCTGCGCTTCTTATCCTTTGGCAAGATTCCAGTTCAAGCTGGCGAATCCTATTTATGCAGGAATTGTTGCATGTATGTCTATTCCAGTACACATTACACTGATTCCTGTGTTTAAGATGTCCCAGGCTACAGGTCTTTATGACAGTATTTGGGCGCTGATCGGACCCTATGTAGCGTTTGCTGTTCCGATTTCTGTGTTTATTCTTACCAGCTTTATGAAAGAGATTCCAAGGGAGATTGAAGAGTCTGCGGAAATCGACGGATGCGGAAAGATTAAAATGTTTTTCTCCATGATTCTCCCGCTCTCCAAACCAGGACTGGCTACATTGGCAATCTATAACGGTGTAAATATGTGGAATGAGTTCTCCTTCGCATACACATTGACACAGTCCTCTGAAAACCGGACGCTGCCTCTGGCTATTTGGGAGTTCCAGGGACAGTATTCCATGAATACGCCTATGATCATGGCGGTTCTGACACTGACACTGCTTCCTATGATCATAATGTTTATTATCTTCCAGGATAAGCTGGTGAAAGGTATGACAGCAGGAGCTGTAAAAGGTTGAGTTCATTTAAAAAGGGCGTTTTATACGCCCTTTTTTTAATCTTAAGCTAAAGGAAACCTGTGGACATAGGTTAAAAATAAATATATACTAATATTCATAGAGACTTAAAAGTAAAGACATTAGGAGGGCAAAAATGAAAAAGTGGATAGAACAAATTAATCAATGGAAACTGGATAAGAAAATGCAGGTTCTGGTTACCACAGCCATTATTGTTATGACCTTGATTATTTTGGCTGTATCCACCATTTCCTCAGTAACCTCCATGAAGGAAAAATCCATAGAACTGCTGCAGACAAATAATGATACCATGTCTGAAAACTATGCATCTTCTCTGGAACAATATAAAGCCCTCGCCATAGCTATTGTAATGGATGATACAGTGCAGAGCTATCTTCACTGTACCAGCAAGAGAGATCCTTCCTATACCGGATATGCCAACAATGCGGTTAATACTATGACCAGCTGTCAGAATATGTATCCAGATATGAATTTTATCGGTATTGTAAGCTATCAGATGGACGATTATCTCTATAAAGGGATAGAAGCCCTTAGTTCAAGTGATTTTCAGCAGGTCTATGCCCAGGATTACCAGCAGTGCGGGGCAGTGCGGGATGGTACTATACGCATAGGATTTTCCAACAAGTACTACAGGGGAGATCGATATACGCTTAGTGTATATTTTCCGATCTATGATCTGAATACCATTATGATGGAACGAGGACTTCTGTGCATGAACTTTACAAATCCGGTTCTGGAACAGATTTTGGAAGATAAATCAGGAACTGGAAGGCAGACATCAGTAATTCAGAAAGACGGAACAGTCATTGCGGATCATGATCTGGACAGTATTGGAAAAACGGTGTCCTATAAAGAAAAGCTGATGGGCATTGAAGGAGAATTTTCCTGGGAGGGCAGGCTCTATATCTATCAGAAAGTGTCAGACTGGAACTATTACATTGTCAGCAGTATTGAAAATATGGAGCTGTATGCTCCCAGCGTCCGAACTATTATCATTATGACGGCAATTCTTTTTTTCATGGTTATTCTGAGCTTTTTTGTGATAAAAGGTATCATAAGCCGGGTATACCGGCCTCTGGATCAGACTGTACAGAAAATGGACGAGGTAGCGGCAGGCTGCCTGGAGTCTCGATTAAATGTAGCGAGTATGGGAGAAGATTTCCAGAAACTGGCTACAGGCTTTAATTCCATGATGGAAGAAATCCTGGTACTTATGGAACAGGTAAAAATGGAGCAGCATCAGATAGAGCAGATCCGTTTTAACTCTCTGCAATCCCAGATCCAGCCCCATTTTCTTTATAATACCCTGGAATGTATTCACTGGCAGGCTATGGCAGATGGAAATAAAGAAATTTCCACATTGGTTATGGCTTTGGCAAAATACTATAGGATTTGTCTCAGCAAAGGGCATGATGTGATTTCTTTAGGATTAGAGATTGAACATATCAAGAATTATCTGATCATTCAGAATATGCGTTACGATAACATTATTGGAAGTGAGTTTCAGGTTGATGATACCTGTAAAGATGCAATGGTTCCTAAGCTGACTCTTCAGCCACTGGTGGAAAACTCTATTTATCATGGGATAAAAGTAAAAGAAGGAAGAAAAGGAAGTGTTTTTCTGAAGGCTGTAAGAAAAGAAAATACGGTGCTGATTACTTTGGAGGATACTGGAAGCGGAATGACTCAGTCTCAGATTGACGCTATGAACCAGCAGCTTTCAGAGTATGATGAATCTTTTGGCTATGGAGTAAGGAATGTCAATAAGAGGATCGAGCTGCTTTACGGGAAAGATTATGGACTGTATTATCTTAGAAATGAGTTTGGAGGAGTGACTGTAGAAATACAGCTTCCCTATACTACAAAAGTGGACGAGGGAATTTTAAAAGGGGATATGATAAATGTATAAAGCTTTAATTGTTGATGATGAAAAGATGATCCGTATGGGAATGAAAAAAGTGATTCCCTGGGAACAGCTGGGGATTGGCGAAGTATATACCGCGGCTTCGGCAACCGAAGCCCTGGATGTTTTGGAAAATTACAAACCCCAGATTATGATCACAGATATCCAGATGAACGGAATGACAGGCCTGGAATTGATCGAGAAAGCCAGGGATATAATCCCGGAATTAAGAGTGATCGTTCTTACGGGATATGATAACTTTGAGTATGCCAGACAGAGTCTCCGCCTTCAGGTTCAGGACTTCTTTCTGAAGCCAATTGAGGAAGAAAATCTTTCCAGAGTTCTTAAAGAACAGGTGGCGTATTTAAACGAAGCCGAAGAAGAAAAGCGGAATTTCCTTCTTCGCCAGAGAACCCAGGGGACGGCAGAACAGATGGAGCTGGAAAAGTGCATCAGAGGAATTATTAACCGGTCTAAGGAAAGCAGTGAGTTCATGGGTGTTCTGGAACAGTACTATGGATTTCAGATGGACCAGGGACTTCAGATTGTGCTGATCATGCCTGCCCAAAATTATTCCGGGCAGGAATCAGAGCAGTATTTTCACGAGATGTCGGTGAAAAACATTTGCATGAGTGTTGTAGACGCTCAGGGAAAAGGAATCACTTTTTCCGATGATGGTATCATAGGAATTGTTTATTTTACAGAGGAAGAGAGCTCGGTCTTGGAACATATTGAGGAACTTTCAGGAATTCTCAAAGATGAGTTTGACACGAACCCTAAGATTGTGATGGGAAGTGCTGTATCGGGATTTTCGAATTTGCACATTTCTTATAATGATGCTAAATATCTGTTAGATACAGAGAAGGAAAGTATTTAGGATATTATCCAGACTTTCGGAGAGCAGAATAAAAATAATATTTTCCGTGATATTTTCAGTGAGCTAAAGGGAATCATGTGTTCCAACACGGGAAATACCGAGTATGTTATGAAAGCTTTCCGCACATTTGCAAAGGCTACCAAGTCTTATAATTTATCGCAGCAGACAGTGCGCAGGCTTTGCTTTGAGATGGCATCTGCCACCTATTTTGCCTATATGGGGGAGTCTAAGGAGACAGAGTCGGGACGCTTGGATGCATTATCAAAAAGTCTTCTGTCTGCCAATCGTGAAGAGGCATGTGAGGTAACAGAGATGTTTTTGAATCAAATGCTGGGGAAGGAAGAGGAAAGTGTTCATGAGATTGTAGATAAAGCAAAATATTATATTTCAGAACATCTAACAGAAGAACTTACAGTGTCAAATATTGCGGCGTCTCTGTATATTACGCCAAATTATTTTTCAAGATTGTTTAAACGAGTAACTAAAGAAGGCTGTAATGAATATATTGTACGGAAGCGCATAGAAAAGGCAAAATCTCTTCTGGAAACCACCAGCCTGAAGACAGGAAAGATTGCCATGATGGTAGGATACCGTGATACCAATTATTTTTCTCTGGCTTTTAAGAAGCATACAGGGAAATCTCCTACAAAATACCGGGAAGAAATGCAGAAATAAGGGACAGGATCATAGAGCAATAAATGGGCAGTTTTTCGCATAAAGAAGATAGAGAAAGATTTGGGATCCAGTGTAAAATAAACACATACATCAATGAGAACGGAGGATAGTGTATGAAAAATTTTAAAAAAGAACGGTCAGAGGCAAGAAAAAAGGCAAAAGAGCTGGTAAGTAAAATGACACTTATGGAAAAGGCAGCTCAGCTAAAATATGACGCATCGCCAGTAGAAAGACTAGGAGTACCTACATATAATTATTGGAATGAAGCCCTCCATGGAGTTGCAAGGGCAGGAGTTGCTACTATGTTTCCTCAGGCTATCGGAATGGCTGCGGCTTTTGACGAGGAAGAGATGAAAAAAGTAGGAGACATTATTGCCACAGAGGGCAGAGCAAAATACAATGAATACTCGAAACATGGAGACAGAGATATCTATAAGGGATTGACATTCTGGTCTCCTAATGTGAATATTTTCAGAGATCCACGCTGGGGAAGAGGACATGAGACCTATGGTGAAGACCCTTATCTGACATCACGTCTGGGTGTGAAATTTGTAGAGGGACTTCAGGGAGACGGACCGGTAATGAAAGCGGCTGCCTGTGCGAAACACTTTGCAGTACATAGCGGCCCTGAGTCGATCCGGCATGAATTTGATGCAAAAGCCACAATGAAGGATATGTGGGAGACCTACCTTCCTGCTTTTGAAGCGTTAGTGACAGAAGCGGATGTGGAATCTGTTATGGGAGCTTATAACAGAACAAATGGAGAACCCTGCTGTGGACACCAGTATTTAATGGAAGAGGTACTGAGAGGCAAGTGGAAATTTGACGGACATTTTGTATCTGACTGCTGGGCCATCAAAGACTTCCATGAAAACCATAAAATTACAAAAAATGCCAGAGAATCAGCTGCACTTGCTTTGAAGAGAGGATGTGATGTGAACTGCGGCAATACTTATCTGCACCTGCTGGGAGCTGTAGAAGACGGACTGATCACGGAAGAGGACATTACAAAATCGGCAGAGAGGGCTCTTACAGCAAGATATCTTCTGGGACTTTTTGAGGGAAGCGAGTATGATGAAATTCCATATGAAAAGGTAGAATGTAAAGAACATGTGGAAGAAGCCCTTAATATAGCCAGAAAAGGCTGTGTACTTCTGAAAAATGACGGTGTGCTGCCTTTGGATAAATCGAAGATCAAGACTATTGGAGTAGTAGGACCTAATGCAGACAGCCGTGCTGCTTTGATTGGAAATTACCATGGAACTTCATCCAGATATATTACCGTGCTGGAAGGAATCCAAGACGAAGTAGGAGAAGACGTGAGAGTCTTATATTCTCAGGGCTGTCATTTATATAAGGACAGAGTAGAAAACCTGGCGTGGGAACAGGATCGTATCTCGGAAGCTGTAATTACCGCAGAGCACAGCGATGTAGTGGTAATCTGCGTGGGGCTTGATGAGACATTGGAAGGTGAAGAAGGAGATACAGGAAACAGCGATGCTTCAGGAGATAAAAAGGACCTCCATCTGCCAAAGGTTCAGGAAGAACTTATAGAAAAAGTGGCTGCAGTAGGGAAACCTACCATAGTTGTTCTGATGGCAGGCAGTGCGATTGACTTAAATTATGCCCAGGAGAACTGTAACGGAATCCTTCTGGCATGGTATCCGGGAGCCAGAGGAGGAAAGGCTGTAGCAGACCTGCTCTTCGGAAAGACTTCTCCTTCAGGAAAGCTTCCGGTGACTTTCTATAAAGATCTGGAAGGTATGCCGGAGTTTACGGATTACTCTATGAAAGGACGGACTTACCGTTATATTGAGAAAAAACCGCTGTATCCCTTTGGATATGGTCTGACCTATGGGGACATTGAGGTTACATCTGCGAAAGTGCTTAATCAGGTGACTGCAGATTCTGATATCGAAGTGGAAGTTACTGTGGAGAATAAAGGGACAAGAGCTACGGAAGAAGTAGTGCAGCTTTATATTAAGGATCTGGAGTCTCCTCTGGCAGTGCGCAATCATAGCCTGTGCGGATTTAGAAGAGTGGCTTTGGAAGCGGGAGAGAAGAAGAACGTTACTCTTACTGTAGCAAACAGAGCTATGGCAGTTGTAGACCAGGCAGGAGAGCGTCATGTAGACAGCAGGAACTTCAAGATTTTTGCCGGAATTTCACAGCCTGATGAAAGAAGCCAGGAACTTACAGGGAAAAAATCAGCAGAAATAAATGTGACACTTGGATAAAGAAAGAAGACAGATTTCTCTATAGAAAAGGAAAACTACTTATGTTAACATAAGGGGCAGAATAGGCATACCCTATCCTGTCCCTTCTATTTATATTAATGAATGCACATGATTTTATAGGAGAACAGGGGGGAATTTTGACCAGAGGAAAGAGAAAGGACTGAAGAGCTATGCAGAACTGGAAAAAGAAAATTGCAATCCTGGGATTGAGCGTTTCCCTTGGAATGTCAGGAGTATATGGATGCGGAAACACAGAGGAGACTAAAGCGGAAACGGAAAGTGCTTCAGGAGAAAGCCAGGAAACCGCAGAGAATGCGGAAGAGAGCAGTCAGGTCCAGGAAGAAAAGCCGGAGACCACTCAGGCGGAACATCCACAGTTTGTGGCAGATGGCATCAGAAAGGTGGTACTGGTAGAAGACGGTCAGGAGATTTTCAACCTTTCAAATGAACCGGCAGGGTACAAGATGGATTTTGACTATTGGGAAATCCTGAATCCCTACGATGAGACGGTAACTGTAAATACAGAGACAATGTATGATCTTTTTGATGTGCTCTGCGGCTTAGACTTTCAGGCACCGGTAGCTGTAGATGCTGAAATGGATACAGGAATTGCTGATTCACAGACAAGTATCACACTTGACTTTGTGAATACGCTGGATGCCACCCAGGCAAAACAGACAGACTATGCAGATAAGACAGCCACTATTATTCTGGGAAATGAAGATGGGGCAGGAAATCGTTTTGCAGCAGTACAGGGATTTGAGGATCAGATATATAAGCTGTCAGCCAGCACCATAGATTCTATTTTCGGCTTAGACCCGTTTTCCTATATTCTGAAGATTCCGGTTTTGGTTAACATTGATACAGTAGAAAGTCTGGAAATTCAGGCAGGAAAGAAATCTTATGAAATGAATGTGGATTCCGTAAATGGGGAATACCAATTTGGAAATAAAGATGTAGAGAAAACAGATTTTACCACCCTTTATCAGGAAATCTGCAGTATAATGCTGGAAGCAGAGGCCGAGGAGGAGAAGATTACAAAGGAAGAAGAACCGGGGCTGAAAATCACTTTCCACAGAAACAGTGAAGAGTATCCGGAAATCCAGGTGGCCTACTATTCTTACGACGATACCTATGATTTGCTGGAAGTAAACGGAAACAGCTATTTCCTGGTAAATGCAGAAGAAGTGGATAATCTTGTGAGCTCCATAAAGAAAGCCTTTTAACAGAATAAATATTAAGGGGAAATTATATAGCAATATTGCCCTGGCAGAATAAGATTCTTATCCTGCCGGGGCTTTTTCTATGAAAGTATATGAGAAACCGGAATACCCCAAAACCCCAGTAAATACAAGGACTTTCCTAACAGTCGAGTTCCAAATTCGCCTGGTATTCTTGACTTTTTCAACTCTGCTTCCTATCCTGTAGATAGTAAACAGCAAGGCCGGTAAAATTTTCTGCCTTTTGCTGTGACTGATCGAGAGGAGATGAAGTGTATGGAAAATAAGAAGACATTTGGAGCCTATATCCTCCAGAGACGCCGGGAATTGGGAATGACCCAGAAGGAACTGGCTGAGAAATTATATGTGACAGAATCGGCGGTCAGTAAATGGGAGAGAGGGCTCAGCTATCCGGACATTACGATCCTGCAGAACCTTTGCGCCATCCTGCAGGTAACAGAACACGAGCTTCTTACGGGAAGCGAGGACACCAGCCGGAGAGTTTCTGAGAAGCTGGCGCAAAAATACAGGAAGCTGACACGAAACTACCGGATCATTCAGTATGTGATCTATGGAATGATCTTGCTGGGATGCGGCATCGGAAATCTGGCGTCTTCCCATACTCTGGACTGGTTTTTTATTGCAGCCGCCGGAGTGCTGATGGCCGCCTCCCTGACTTTGGTGCCGGCTCTTGCGGCACTGGATCCCAGATTTGATAATTATAAGCTGCCTCTGGCTATGGCCAACAGAAAAACATCCGTTTATCTTCTGACTGTGACAGGACTGCTCATACTTTTGCTTCTGGCTTCCTGCCTGTCAGCGGGAGAAACCTGGTTTCCCGTAGCAGCTGTAAGTGTGATCTTTGGTCTGAGTCTCTTTATCATGCCGGTGCTCTTATACCAGCTTCCGCTGTCCCAGTGGATGGGAGAAAGGAAGATATCCATGTATTTGCTGATAGAAACCGGCTTACTGCTCTTTTTGCTGCTGGTCTGTGATCTTAACGATCAGGGAAGCTGGTTCTTTACTGCAGCGCTGGGCGTTCTTCTGGGTCTGGGACTGGTATTTCTGCCTGTTATATTGAGGCAGACCCTCCGGGATCTGCCTCTGTACCGGCATAAATCTCTCCTATATTTATCAGCAGAGACGGTATTTCTCCTGCTCCTTTTGTTTGTGGCAGCCCTTCAGGAGGGAAATCCCAGAAGCTTTTGGACTTTAAGCCTCCCCAATGCCCTGCTGTTCCTGGCCCTTCCCTGGGGCGTTATGGGGGCGCTGCGCTATCTTCCGGTAAACCGCTGGCTGAGAGCCTCGGCAGCTTTTGCCTGGATGGGACTGTGGATATGGCTGGCGCCTGCCGGTTTTGACCAGATCATGATTCCGGTATATGGCCAACCCGATAAACCCTACTCCCTGATCATTCCCTTTGACTTTACAAAATGGGAGCTTCCATATAATGCATGGAATGTCATTATGATCATTCTGCTGATGCTGGGAGCCGCAGCGGTATTCTGCGGATATATGGGTCTGAGATCCGAGAGAAAGAGAAGAAAACAGTGAATCCTATATTTCTTTCTGTTCTTCCTCATTATATAAAAAGGAGGAGAAGGGGTAATAGAAAAAATGATTTTCTTAGTATAATTATTGACTTTTAAAAAAGAATGTGATATTTTAAACAAAATCATAATCCTGTGAGGGAGTAGGAAGCGTATTAGAAGATACGTGGCAAGTCAACATATTGGCATAATCTGCCTGGCTTGTCTTAAATTGCGAGACTCATGTACCTGTAATGCCATAGGTGGAGTCTCTGTATCATAAAATAGTAGAAGGCCCATGCTGTGCCTTCTATTTTTTTTGCCCAGTATGCCAGGTAAAGTGCAGTCGTTGACTGGACAAGTACAGATTCACAGGAGATGATATCAACGAAAAGGGAAAAAGAGAGGAGTTAGCAAATGGATATTATTACTTTATTTTCTCTGGCCGTGGGATTGGCTATGGATGCCTTTGCAGTTTCTATCTGCAAAGGCCTGGCCCAGGAAAAGCTGTCAGTAAAACATATGGTGACCGCCGGTCTCTGGTTCGGAGGATTTCAGGCTCTGATGCCTACCCTGGGCTATTTTCTGGGAAGTCAGTTCAGAGATAAGATTACAGCAGTGGATCATTGGATCGCATTTATTCTTCTGGGCTTTATCGGCGTGAACATGATAAGGGAGTCTCTGGACAAAGAGGAAGTCTGTCCAGAGGGGAACATGGGGCCAAAGGCCATGTTTCCCCTGGCTATAGCTACAAGTATTGATGCTCTGGCGGTAGGCGTTACATTTGCCTTTCTGAAGGTGAACATTGTTCTGGCAGCAGGGATGATAGGCGTGATCACCTTTATTACTTCTGCCATAGGCGTGAAAGTGGGAAATATTTTCGGCGCCAGATACAAATCCAGAGCAGAGCTGGCAGGAGGTATTATCCTGGTTATCCTGGGTGTGAGAATACTTTTGGAACACCTGGGAATCTTGTAAAATATTTTGTAAAAAAGTGTAGAAAAATAGAGAAATTCCCTATACAAAAGTATACCTATTGGTTATAATGGGAGAACAGAAGACTAGCAAGGGAGCCGTATAGGATATATATGAGTAAAGGGATAAAATCTTTGAAAAAGAAGGAATATAGAGAAGAAAAGCTTCCGGAAATTCATACAGATGAAGAATATGAGGCCAGGCTGCTTCGAATGCTAGAGCGGAGAAAGGCCGAGAAACAGCGGCAGTTGAAGCGAAGACAGATCATACGTCGCCTGCCCTTTGCGGCGATTATCCTTCTGGCCCTGGTCCTGGTAGGACTTGGCGTTTATATGCTGGCGGACAGAATACAGACCAACAGTTTCCAGAACTCTGTGGAAGAACTGACAAAAGAGGGAGAAATCCAGGCGCAGAAGCAGCCGGTAATGTCTGGCGCTGATGTGGCGAAAATGGCATCGAGTACATCTCTTGTCGGCTGGCAGACTGACGAACAGGGAAAATGGTATCGGAATGAGGACGGGACCATTTATCAGAACGGCTGGAAGGAAATTGACGGAGAAAAGTATTATTTCGATGAAAATGGTTACATTATTACCGGCTGGAAACAGATCGACGGAAAAGACTGCTATTTTGACGAAAATGGAGTCTATGACAGTACAAAAGAGCCGCCTCTGGTAGCCCTGACTTTTGATGATGGGCCAGGACAATATACGGACAAACTTCTGGACTGCCTGGAAGAAAACGGAGCAAGGGCTACTTTTTATATGCTGGGACAGAATGTGGAAAAATATCCGGATACAGTGAAGCGGATGGAGGAGCTTGGAATGGAACTTTCCAACCATACATATGACCACAAGGATCTGACAAAACTTACCAGCTCACAGATTACAGAGGAAATTGAAAAGACAAACAGCCTGATCCAGAATGCGGCAGGAAGGGCTCCGGATACTTTGAGACCTCCTGGCGGTACATATAATGAGAGTGTTCAGAATCTTGCAGGAATGCCCATTATAAAATGGAGCATCGATACAAAGGACTGGAAGACGAAAAGTGAGGATCAGACATACCAGTGCGTTATAGATAACGTTCAGGATGGATCTATAGTTCTTATGCACGATATACATGAGTGGTCTGTAGATGCAGCTCTCAGGCTGATCCCGGATCTGATGGAAAAAGGGTACAAACTTGTGACAGTCCAGGAACTGGCCGAGGCAAAGGGAATCACCCTGGAGAATGGAAAAGTATATACGTTTTTAGGCGAAGGAACACAGGTAGTAGAATAAATTCTGCTACCTGTGTTTTTGTATATAAGCCAGAGACGGAGGGGTGCTTGCAGACCAAAGACACTATACTTCAGCTGGTTTTCTGAAGAAAAATATGTACCAGAGAAGAAACAGAAAGAATCCTCCTATGCAGAAGAAACCTCCAGCGCTGAAAGCGAGACCAAGATTCTTCTGAGCCAGAGAACCAAAGATTGGTTCTAATACAGCACTGGTGACTTCCAGAAACATAGCCTGAAAACTCAGAGCTGCAGCACGGCGAGGGGTGGAAATTCCCCGATTCTGAAGCTCTGTCTGGAGAGGCTGAAAAAGAGAGATGAAGCCTTGGATTCCCAGAATACAGATAGCAGAACACAGAGGACTGTGGGTAAAGGCCAGAATAAAACACAAAAGAGCCGGACACAAAAAACAGCAGGCTGAAAATAAAGGAATCCCCAGTTTTTTTGTGAGGGAGTAAGACCAGGGACCTGCCATGCCTGCAATCTGGGTCAGAATATACAGCAGAGCAATGGTTCCGGCAGACAGGCCACAGGCAATGTATTGAGGCTGATTTAAAAATACTGTAATATACTGCCGGGTTTCTGCCAGAAAGCCGGCACCGGAGAGAAAGAACAGGAAGGAGGGGCTGACCGCGTGTAAGACATTTTGTGAAAGTTTCAGAGATGATTTGCTGGCTTTTCCCGAAGGCTTTTCCGCTCTTTGAGTCTCCGGTTTTCCGAGAAACAGAGCAAGGACAAAGGCAAGTCCATAGGCAGCAGCAGTCAGGAAGGCTGCTCTGCGCCAGTGGTTTTCTAAAAAGATGGAAAAGCAGACAGCGGCAGTGAGAAGCCCACCGGTTCCCATGCTTTCGTAAATGCCAAAGACTTTTTGAGACTTTCCTTTAGGGGCATGGAAATACAGGAGGGTAATATCTACTCCAGATAACCCGGAGACTGCAATGCTCAGAAAAATGCGCTCCAAAAGAAAATCCTGGAAGTTCCAGGCTTTCCAGAAAATAATTTTGGAAACAAAGTAAATAAGACAGCACAGCCCCATAGTCAGCCGATAGCCAATCTTGTCTGCCAGGATCCCCCAGGGGATTTCCAGCCCAAAGCATAAAAAAAGGGATATGCTCTCTATAACAGAAATCTGAAAAAGGGTCAGCCCGGCTTCCTGACGGTAAAGAACCGCAGCCGGACTGTAAAACACCATTCCCTGTAAGAAAGCAATCCCGTATAAAAGACAGAGATTTCTTTTCATGATATTCCATTATCCTTTCCATATTAAATTTGACGTCAATAAAACAAGAGCCTGTCAAAATCCGGGCAATTATCCGTAATTTGATAAGACTCTGAAAAACTGGCATCAAATGGGATTGGAAAAAATAAAAAGATACATCATAAAATCTCCTTGTGGCATTAGAATGAAGTAAGTATAGCGCCTTCCATGGGAAAAGTCAATATGCAAAGAGGTCTGGAAAGAAGAGGGAATGAGCTGCTTTACCGGTAAGATTTACACAGGATTTACAATTTCCTGCCTTAAATTTTATATAGATCTTATATAATAAAAATATAGCTTCATTTCTGCAGGCAGCGAGCCTAAGGGTCATGTTTGACTTGGTTGATAAGAGGGTGAACACTATGAAGAAAAGAGTGAATATTCCCGGAAAAATCTGGAGATGTTCTGCCTGCTTGCCGGAGGGTCTTCAGTGGCAGGAACGGTGCTTATTTTTCTTGCCCGACTAATTATCCGCAGGTTGAAAAAACCTTAGCCGAGCTGTATGGAAAAAGAGCCTGGCTAAGGTTTTTTATATGCCGGGGCCATAGGCATTTGCTCACAGCCCCAGGCATTTATAGGGAAGAGAGGAAATATCAACCTTCATGATAAGCTTTTAAGTACATTTCTTTCATTTCGCTCATCAGCGGATATCTTGGGTTGGCGCCGGTACACTGGTCGTTGAAGGCGTTCTCAACCATCTCATCTAATGTTGCCATGAAATCTTCCTCAGTGATTCCGTATTCTTTGATGGTTCTCTTGATGCCTACTTTTGCTTTCAGATCAGCAATGGCTTTGATGAAGTTTTCAAATACTTCATCGTCATCTTTACCCTGGATGCCTACGAAACGTGCCATTTCACAGTATCTTTCCTTAGCGTGTGGATATGGATACTGGGAGAAGGTTCCCATCTTTGTAGGAGCCGGATCTGCGTTGTAGCGCATTACATGCTCGATCAGCAGGGCATTTGCGATACCGTGTGGCAGGTGATGATAAGCTCCCAGTTTGTGAGCCATGGAGTGGCAGATTCCCAGGAAAGCGTTGGAGAACGCCATACCGGCAAGGGTAGAAGCATTTGCCATTTTCTCTCTGGCGATAGGATCCGCTGCGCCTTTTTCGTATGCAGATGGCAGGTAGTCAAAGATTAATTTGGCAGCCTTTAATGCCATACCGTCTGTGAAGTCTGTAGCCATAATAGAAGCGTAGGCCTCTAACGCATGGGTCAGAGCATCAATACCGGAAGCGCTGGTCAGTCCCTTTGGCTGGGTCATCATAAAGTCTGTATCAACGATAGCCATGTTAGGCATTAATTCATAGTCTGCGATAGGCCATTTTGTTCCGGTGGTTGCATCGGTGATAATGGCAAAAGGTGTTACCTCAGAACCTGTACCGGAAGATGTAGGAATGGCAACCATCATGGCTTTTATGCCCATTTTCGGGAATACATAGACTCTCTTGCGGATATCCATGAAATCCATAGCCAGATCTTCAAACTTGCATTCCGGATGTTCATACATCAGCCACATGATCTTGGCTGCGTCCATTGCGGAACCGCCGCCCAGAGCAATGATAGTATCTGGTCCGAAGTCTTTTAACTGTTCCAGACCTTTCTGTGCGCACTGAAGAGTGGGGTCCGGAGCTACATCAAAGAAGCAGTCATACTGGATTCCCATTTCGTCCAGCTTGTCAGTGATTGGTTTTGTATAACCGCTCTGATATAAGAATGTATCGGTAACAATGAATGCTTTTTTCTTGCCGTAAACAGTTCTCAGCTCGTCTAAAGCTACAGGCAGACAGCCCTTTTTGAAATAAACCTTCTCAGGTGTTCTGAACCACAGCATGTTTTCTCTCCTTTCAGCAACGGTCTTAGTGTTGAGCAGATGCTTTACTCCTACGTTTTCAGATACAGAGTTTCCGCCGTAGGAACCGCAGCCCAGAGTCAGTGACGGAGCCAGCTTGAAGTTGTAAAGATCACCAATGCCGCCGTGGGAAGAAGGTGTATTTACCAGGATACGGCAGGTCTTCATACGGTCTGCAAATTTGTCCAGTTTCTCTGTCTGTGAAGGATGTACATAGATAGAAGCTGTGTGTCCGTATCCGCCGTCCTTTACCAGCTGGTCTGCCATGTCAAGAGCAGTATCAAAGTCTTTCGCTTTGTAGAGAGCCAGAACCGGAGAAAGTTTCTCATGAGCAAATGGATCAGAGATATCCACAGAAGTCACCTCGCCGATAAGAATCTTGGTATCTTTCGGAACAGAAATTCCGGCAAGTTCAGCGATCACGGAAGCTGGCTGTCCAACGATCCTGGCATTTACGGTGCCGGCTTCAGTAAGGATGATCTTGCGGACTTTGTCCAGTTCTTCACTATTTAAAACATGGCAGCCTCTCTTGACAAATTCAGCTTTCACCTTATCGTATATATCTGCAATGGCAGTTACGGACTGCTCAGAAGCACAGATCATGCCGTTGTCAAAGGTTTTGGAATGAATCACAGAGTATACAGCAGTCTGAATATCACAGGTGCTGTCCATGATAACCGGAACATTCCCGGGACCTACACCGATAGCCGGTTTTCCGGAAGAATAAGCAGCCTTTACCATTCCGGGACCGCCGGTAGCCAGGATCACATCTGCAGAACGCATCAGCTCATTGGAAAGTTCCAGAGTAGGTTCTTCCACCCAGCCGATGATTCCTTCCGGAGCCCCTGCCTTTACAGCAGCTTCCAGAACAACCTTTGCAGCCTCAATGGTACATTTCTTTGCACGGGGATGAGGGCTGATGATAATGGCGTTTCTTGTCTTTAAGCAGATCAGACATTTGAAAATAGCGGTAGAAGTAGGATTGGTAGTAGGGATAACTGCACCTACGATTCCCACGGGCTCCGCAATCTTTTTGATACCGTAAGATTTGTCTTCTTCCACAACACCGCAGGTTTTTACTCTCTTATAGGCATTGTATGTATACTCTGCTGCATAGTGGTTTTTGATAACCTTATCTTCCAGAACACCCATGCCAGTTTCTTCGCAGGCCATTCTGGCCAGGGGGATACGCTGTTTGTTTGCTGCCATAGCGGCTTCGAAAAAGATTTTGTCTACCTGCTCCTGAGAATAGGAAGCAAACTTTTTCTGGGCCTCACGCATAGAAGCGATCTTTGCCTGAAGGGCTTCTACGCTGTTGACGGTTTCCGGTACATTGCTTTCTGTTTTTTTAGCCATGGGAAATCCTCCTTAAAAAATGTAAAATGAAATAGTTTTATATAACAGAGAGATAAGATTCTCTGTTGATATTGATAAATATTTAACAAGTGTTGAGACTATTATAATGCTTTGTTAAAAAAATGTCAATATGTTACAGGAAAAAATTTTTCATTTTTCTGGTGATTTATGTACATTTATTTTACTATATTTTTCGGGAAAAATAAAGAAAAAAGATTGTTAAATATATAATTATCTGAAAATAAAGAATATAAGAAAACTAAATACAATTTATTGTTTTTAGTGTCTAAGATAGGGGGGTAAATTTGATAAAAAAATATCAATATGGTCATATGTAAAATAATGAATAAAAAAGAACGCCATAAAGAGCAGAAACGAAAGGGCTGTTCATCTTTGCTCTTTACAGCGAACTATTTCTATTACTAGGTAAGATAATTATTTTTTCATATTCTGTCTTTTCCGCAGGCGGGAGTCCAGGATTTTTTTACGGATTCGCAGAGACTCAGGAGTAACTTCCAGCAGCTCATCTGTATCGATAAATTCCAGAGCCTGTTCCAGACTGAGAATTCTTGGCGGGGTCAGCTTCAAGGCTTCGTCTGCGGAGGAAGAACGGGTATTGGTAAGATGCTTGGTCTTACATACATTCAGTTCAATATCCTCGGTTTTTCCACTCTGCCCGATGACCATACCGCTGTATACTTTTTCGCCTGGGCCAATAAAGAGAGTACCTCTGTCCTGGGCAGAGAAAAGGCCGTAGGTTACTGCTTCCCCTGTTTCAAAAGCAATGAGTGAGCCCTGTTTGCGATACTGCATATCGCCTTTATAGGGGGCATAGCCGTCAAATGCAGTGTTCAGGATTCCGGTGCCTTTGGTGGAAGTGAGGAAATCCCCACGGAAACCGATAAGACCACGGGAAGGAATGTGAAATTCCAGACGAGTGGTTCCGTCACTGGCAGGACTCATGCCCTGGAGTTCTCCTTTTCTCTCACTGAGTTTCTGGATCACGGTCCCTGAAAATTCTTCAGGAACATCTACATAAGCAATTTCCATTGGCTCCAGCTTTCTTCCACGTTCGTCTTCCTTATAAATGACTTCTGCTTTGCTTACTGCAAATTCATAGCCCTCACGTCTCATGTTCTCGATAAGAACAGAGAGATGGAGCTCGCCTCTTCCGGAGACCTTGAAACAGTCAGTGCTGTCTGTATCCTCTACCCGGAGACTTACATCTGTATTCAGCTCCCGCATAAGACGCTCTCTCAGATGACGGGAGGTGACGAATTTTCCTTCCTGCCCGGCAAAGGGACTGTCATTTACCAGAAAATTCATAGAAATAGTAGGCTCAGAAATCTTCTGGAAAGGAATTGGATCTGGATTTTCCGGAGAACAAAGGGTGTCTCCGATGTGGATATCTGCAATACCGGAAATGGCTACAATAGAGCCGATACCTGCCTCTTTAACCTCTACTTTATTAAGTCCATCAAATTCATAAAGTTTGCTGATCTTTACTTTTTTCATCTTGTCCGGGTCGTGGTGGTTGCAGAGCATGACCTCCTGATTAACGCTGATAGTCCCGTTTTCCACTTTTCCGACGCCGATACGGCCCACATACTCGTTGTAGTCAATGGTACTGATCAGAACCTGTGTGGGAGCTTCCGGATCTCCTGTTGGAGCAGGGATATACTTCAATATGGTTTCAAAAAGGGGCTCCATGCTTTCTGGTGTATCAGCCAGGTCAAGGACAGCGTGGCCGGTCTTTGCTGAAGCGTACAGGAAAGGACAGTCAAGCTGCTCGTCAGATGCATCAAGATCCATAAGAAGTTCCAGAACCTCGTCAATGACTTCGCTGGGCCGGGCTTCTGGCCGGTCAATTTTATTGATACATACAATTACATGAAGATCCAGATCCAGAGCTTTTTTCAGAACAAACTTTGTCTGAGGCATGGCGCCTTCGAAGGCATCTACCAGAAGGATAACGCCGTCTACCATTTTGAGCACTCGCTCGACTTCGCCGCCGAAGTCTGCATGGCCTGGGGTATCGATAATGTTTATTTTGGTTCCTTTATAGTGTACGGCTGTGTTCTTGGAAAGGATAGTGATTCCTCTTTCACGTTCCAGATCATTGGAGTCCATGACTCTTTCCTGAACCTCCTGGTTTTCCCGGAAAACGCCGCTTTGCCGGAGAAGCTGGTCTACCAGAGTAGTTTTTCCGTGGTCAACATGGGCGATGATCGCTACGTTGCGAATATCTTCTCTTGTTGTTTTCATATATGACAATAACCTCTTTTCTTATTAAATAGGGTTTTTCCCTTAAAATCCGGAAATTATTCTATCATACTTAAATATAAGTATCAATAGAGGAATCGCCGGAAAATACAGTGTAAAGAAATAGAAGGAATGTGAAAAAATAAAAATAGTTGTTCTAAAAATCTGTTTCCCTGAATAAACATGATATAGACAAGATACCAGAAAGAGGAAGGGGAAATAAATCATGGCAGATAAAATAATTGAAAACAATCAGGTGTCCATTATGGGCAAAATCGCATCCAGTTTTACCTTTAGTCATCAAGTATTCGGCGAGGGGTTCTACCTGGTGGATATTCTGGTAAAAAGGCTCAGTGATTCAGAGGACAGGATTCCGCTTATGGTCTCTGAGCGCCTGGTGGATGTAACCCAGGATTATGAAGGAGAGTATATTATGGTACAGGGACAGTTTCGTTCCTACAACCGGCACGAGGAAAAGAAAAACCGGCTGGTGCTCTCAGTATTTGTAAGGGAACTTTCTTTTGTAGAGGAAGCAGATGATTCTATAAAGACGAATCAGATATTCCTGGATGGCTATATCTGTAAACCTCCTGTTTATCGAAAAACGCCTCTGGGAAGAGAAATTGCGGATCTGCTCCTGGCAGTAAACCGTCCCTATGGAAAATCAGATTACATACCCTGTATATGCTGGGGGAGAAACGCCCGCTATGCATCAGCCTTTGAAGTAGGAGGCCATGTGCTGCTGTGGGGAAGGATCCAAAGCAGGGAATATATTAAGAAGCTGGGAGAAAATGAGACAGAGAAGAGGACTGCCTACGAAGTATCTGTGAGCAAACTGGAGTATGCAGACTGACTGCATACCTGGCTGCAGGCAGTTTTTGCTGTTGTTTTATTGCAATATTTTTACAGGTGTAGTAATATATACACAACTCTTAATTTAATTGAAACCGAAAAAGGCAGTCTGTAAGAGGTGTATTATTATGGAACAAAGAGGATTGACACAGATTTACTGCGGCCCGGGAAAAGGAAAAACAAGTGTGGCAATAGGGCAGGCAGTCAGAGCTGTCGGGCATGGAAAGAGGGCTATAGTGATCCAGTTTTTAAAAGGAAAAGCAACCACTCAGCTGGATTATCTCTCTGTGCTGGAGCCGGATATCCGTCTGTTCAGATTCGAGAAAAAGGATAAGTATTATGAAGATCTGACAGAAGAAGAAAAGCAGGAGGAGAACGCGAATATCCGCAACGGATTAAATTTTGCCAGAAAAGTGCTGATTACTGAAGAATGCGAAATGCTGATATTGGATGAAATCCTCTGCGCCTTGGAACTGGGAATTGTTTCGGAAGAAGAGGTGAAAGGGCTGATCGAAGCAAAAGATGATGAGACAGAGCTGATTTTGACCGGTACTATGGTCACAGAAGCTTTGAAGGAGGCAGCAGACAGAGTGGTCTCCCTGGAAATTGTCAAATAGCTTTGAACACAGTTGAAAACATAAGAGAACAGCAGAAGGAGGAAGAGGTATGTCTATTTTTAAAGGCGCAGGTGTAGCAATTGTAACACCGATGAAGGAAAATGGGGATGTAAATTTCGAAAAACTCGGAGAAATCCTGGAAGAGCAGATAGCAGAGGGAACCGATGCAGTCATTATCTGCGGGACAACAGGAGAATCATCCACACTTTCCCATGAGGAACATATGGAGACGATCAAGTATACCATTGATAAAGTAAATAAAAGAATTCCCGTGGTGGCAGGTACAGGCTCCAATTGTACAGAAACAGCCATTATGATGTCTCAGGAAGCAGAAAAGATGGGGGCAGACGGCCTTCTGCTTGTCAGCCCATATTATAACAAAGCTACACAGAAAGGGCTTATTGCTCATTATACAGCCATAGCAGAGTCTGTAAAGCTTCCGATCATCCTGTATAATATTGCGGGACGTACCGGCATTAATATTGAACCTAAGACTTTGCTTTACCTGGCAGAAAATGTAGAGAATATTGTGGCAGTAAAAGAAGCCTCCGGAAATATTTCTCAGATTGCGGATATTGCTGCTATGACAAAGGGAAAACTGGATATCTATTCTGGAAATGACGACCAGATCACACCGATCATGGCTCTGGGAGGAGCAGGAGTTATTTCTGTTCTGTCAAATATTGCTCCCAGATATACCCATGACCTTGTTATGAATTATCTGGAAGGAAATGTTCAGAAGAGCTGTGAAATGCAGTTGAAAGCACTGCCTCTGGTCCGGGCGCTGTTTTCTGAGGTAAATCCTATACCTGTAAAGGCAGCCATGAATCTCATGGGAAAAGAGGTAGGACCTCTTCGTATGCCGCTTACAGAAATGGAAGAAGGCCATAAAGAAGCATTAAAGCAGGCTATGATTGATTTTGGACTGAAACTTGCTTAAGTATAAGCAGATGAGATACGGAAGAAAAGAGGAAAAAAATGGTCAGAATTATTATGAACGGCTGCAATGGACATATGGGCCAGGTAATCGCCGGACTGGTTGCCCAGGATCCGGAAACGGAGCTGGCAGCCGGAATTGATCTGGAAGATAAAGGATTATATGCATGTCCAGTATTCACAGATATTGAAAAATGTGATGTGCCGGCAGATGTTATGATTGATTTTTCATCAGCAAAGGCTACAGATGGAGTTTTGGAATACTGCAGAAGCAGAAAGCTGCCTCTGGTACTTTGTACTACAGGTCTGTCTCAGGAGCAGCTCCAGAAGACTCAAGAGGCAGCAAAAGAGACGGCAGTGCTCCGCTCTGCCAATATGTCTCTGGGAATCAATACGCTGCTGAAATTAATACAGGAAGCGGCAAAGGTCCTTGCTACGGCAGGATTTGATATGGAGATTGTAGAACGTCATCATAATCTGAAAGTGGATGCTCCAAGTGGAACAGCTCTTGCCCTGGCAGACAGTCTTAATGAGGCTATGGACAACCAGTATCATTATGTCTATGACAGAAGCCAGAAGAGAGAAAAAAGAGACGAAAAAGAGATTGGTATCTCTGCTGTGCGGGGAGGAACCATTGTGGGTGACCACGAGGTAATCTTTGCAGGTCCTGATGAAGTTATTGAATTTAAACATACTGCTTATTCAAAGACAGTGTTTGCAAAAGGCGCCGTAGAAGCGGCCAAGTTTTTGAAGGGCAGACCGGCGGGAATGTATAATATGAGCCATGTAATTGATGAAGAAAAATAAAAAAACAGAGCCGTGTCTTTTAGCATATTTTGCTAAAGGCATTGGCTCTCTTTTTGTATAAAAAGACAGATAGATGCACATATTAACAGCAGACCAAATAGAAAAGGAGAAATCAGTATGAAAGCCAAAGATATAAAGAAATTTGTCCTGTGTCTGCTGGCTGCGGTAATCCTCACAGGAGGCACTGCCTGCGGAAATGATAATAATGCAGATAACAAGGAAGGGACCGTTGCAGAGGATTCAATGAAAGATGACGGTGTGGCCGGGGACGCAGGAGAGGCTCTGAAAGACGGGGCTGAAAACCTGGGAGACGATATCGAAGACGGTGTGGAAAGGGCAGGAGATTCCATAAAAGATAACGCTGAGAACGCCACAGAGAACAGATAGAATTTTTGGTAACAGTTCAGCTTTGTGAATGGCACGGGCTGAACTGTTACAATTTTTGAAATCAGAGAAAACGCTAAAATTTGTCTGTATTCTCCACACAATTTTAGAGCTGTGTTACTATACATAGAAATCCCTTAAAATTTTCTAAAAACAGTTGAACTGGAAATATGATATTGGTATAATAATGTTACATTACAAGAAAAACTCTTGTAAAATACACGTAAAGGGGTTGGACATAATGAAGTTTGTAATTAGCGGAAAGAATATTGATGTTACAGAGGGCCTGAGAAAAGCAGTAGAGGATAAACTTGGAAAGCTGGAAAGATACTTCACGTCTGACACAGAGGTTATTGTCACACTAAGTGTGGAGAAAGAGCGGCAGAAGATTGAGGTGACTATTCCTGTGAAAGGAAATATCATCCGTTCCGAGCAGGTCAGCAGCGACATGTATGTCTCCATTGACTTGGTGGAGGAGATTATTGAAAGACAGCTGAGAAAGTACAAAAATAAGATTATCGATAAAAAGCAGAGCGGTACAGGTTTTCAGCCTGAATTTGTGGAGCAGGATTACGAAGATGATACTAACGAGATCAAGATCATCCGCACGAAAAAATTCGGGTTCAAACCAATGTATCCTGAGGATGCATGCGTACAGATGGAATTGCTGGGCCACAACTTCTTCGTATTTTTAAATGCAGAAACAGAAGAAGTAAATGTGGTTTACAAAAGAAAAGGAAATACTTATGGACTGATCGAGCCGGATTTCGGCTGATTACAGCAGTTGGATGAAAGTCATGAGGAGTCTCTCCGTAAAGTGGAATGCTTTGGGAGGGACTCCTTTTTGAGTGTGAAAGATAAGCAAAAAATTGTTCAAAAAGCCCTAAAAATACTTCTTTCTTTTCTGTAAAAGGAAAGGTAGAATAACAATTAGTAAAACACATCGTGCAAAAGGAGGAGAATTTATGCGAAATGTGATTAACCTGAACCAGGACTGGAAGTTTATTCAGCAGGATGCAGGGCTTCCTGAGAGCCTGCCGGCAGACTGGCAGACCGTACAGCTGCCCCATTCCTGGAATGCCATTGACGGACAGGACGGAAATGGTTCATACGACAGAGGAAGATATTGGTATGCGAAGACTTTCGAGACACCGAAACAGCCTCTGGCAGGAGGAAAGGTATATGTAGAAGTTCTGGCAGCAGGCCAGCAGGCTACTGTATACGTAAACGGTACTGAAGTGACCTACCATGAAGGGGGATATTCTATTTTCCGTGCAGATATCACTTCTCTCTGCAAAGAAGAAGGAGAAAACCTCCTGGTAATTGCCTGCAGCAATGAATACAAAGACAGCGTATATCCTCAGTCAGCAGACTTTACTTTCTACGGCGGACTTTACAGAGGCGTGAATCTGATCAGTGTGCCGGATGCGCATTTTGATCTGGAATATTATGGAGGTCCGGGTATCCAGGTAACACCAAAGCCATGTGACTGCGGCGGCGCAGCCTTTGAAATTACTTCATATGTGAAAAATATCGACGAAAACTTTACTGTACTGTATTCCATTACAGATGCTGAAGGCAAGGAAGTTGCCAGCGGCTGCCGTCCGGCTGACAGTACAGGAATCACTCTTTATGTACCTGATGCACAGAAATGGGAGATCGACAGCCCATATCTGTATACCGTAAAAGCAACTCTTCAGAGAAGAAACGAGGCATACGACGAGATTTCTGCAAAAGTCGGTGTTCGCAGCTTCTCCTGTGATTCAGATAAAGGATTTATCATCAACGGAAAAGAAACACCTCTTCGCGGTGTAAGCCGTCATCAGGACATGCTTTACAAAGGAAATGCCCTGACAAGAGAAGATCATTACAGAGACGCAGCGCTGATCAAAGAGCTGGGAGCGAATACAATCCGTCTGGCTCATTATCAGCATTCTCAGGATTTTTATGACGCCTGCGACGAAATGGGATTTGTAGTATGGGCTGAGATTCCTTTCATCAGTGTGTTCAATAAAGATCCGGAGGCTCATCAGAACTGCATCAGCCAGTTAAAAGAGCTGATCATCCAGAATTATAACCATCCTTCTATCTGCTTCTGGGGCATCTCCAATGAGATCCTGATCGGCGGTATTTCCGAGAAGCTGGTGGAAAATCATAAAGAACTGAACGCTCTGGCAAAAGAGCTGGATCCAACCCGCCTCACAACCATTGCACATGTAACCATGACTCCGGTAGAAAGCCCAATGCATGGCATCACCGATGTAGAGAGCTACAATCACTACTTTGGCTGGTACGGCGGAAAGATGGAAGACAACGGCCCATGGTTTGATAACTTCCATAAGGTTCACCCGGACATCTGTGTAGGTGTTTCTGAATACGGCTGTGAAGGCATTATCACCTACCACGGACCAAATCCTGCATGCAAGGACTACAGTGAAGAATATCAGGCACTGTACCATGAGCATATGGCAAAAGTTCTGGAAGAGCGTCCATGGCTCTGGTCCAGCCATGTATGGAACATGTTCGATTTCGGCTGTGCTGCAAGAAACGAAGGCGGCGTGGCAGGACGTAACAACAAGGGTCTGATGACTATTGACAGAAAGACCAAGAAAGACAGCTACTATATTTATAAAGCATACTGGAACAAAGAGCCTATGGTTCATCTCTGCGGCAAACGTTACGCTCAGAGAGCCGGAGAAACTACTCAGATCCGGGTTTATTCTAATCTTCCTACAGTTACTCTGTATCTTAATGGAGAAAAAGTGGGAGAGCAGACCGCAGAGAAGGTATTCGTATTTGACGTAGCTCTGGCAGATGGATTTAACACCATCGTGGCGGAAGCCGGAGACCTGAAAGATACCATGACTCTTGAAAAAGTAGAGAAAGAGCCTTCTATCTATGTGCTTCCGGAAGTTAACGAGAGAGCAGAAGGTGTTGCCAACTGGTTTAAAGCGGTGGGAGATCTGGACTTAAAGGCGCCTATGGAATTCCCGGAGGGAATGTACAGCATCAAAGATACCATGGAAGAGCTGGCAAAAAATGAAGAAGCTGTCAAAATTGCTGCTACTGCCTTCAAACTGACCATGAACATGACTGTTAAGCCGGGAGAAGGTATGTGGGATATGATGAAATCTATGACTCTGGAAAAAGTAGGAGAGATGGCTGGTTCCCTTGCTCCAGAAGGATTTATGGAAAGCATTAATGCTCAGCTGAATAAGATTAAAAAAGATTAAATAGTGAAAATACCTTTGCAAATTGTTCTGACGGGCAGTTTTTAAAGGGCATTCCTCCAGGGATATCTCAGCAGGATTATATAAATGCGGGGATATCCCTGTTTTTTATGGCTGTGAAAGGCTCTTTGTTCTTGTGTTCATAAAGGGAAAGTGTTACAATAATCTTTGACAGTTTAAAAAATGGATAGTTATAGGAGTGCAATGCATGAATGTAATTGAGAAAATGTTTGGAACCCACAGTGAGAGAGAGCTGAAAAGAATCAAATCTACTGTGGATAAGATCGAGTCTCTCAGGCCCCAGATGCAGGCATTGAGCGATGAAGAGCTGAGAGGCAAGACCAGAGAATATAAAAACCGCCTTCAGGAAGGGGAAACTTTGGACGATCTGCTTCCTGAGGCTTTTGCCACTGTCCGGGAGGCTGCAAAGCGTGTTCTGGGAATGGAACACTACCGGGTGCAGCTTATCGGCGGTATTATCCTCCATCAGGGACGTATCGCAGAGATGAAGACCGGTGAAGGAAAGACCCTGGTATCTACTCTTCCTGCTTACTTAAACGCACTGGAAGGAAAGGGTGTACACATTGTAACCGTCAACGATTACCTGGCAAACCGTGACGCTGAGTGGATGGGAAAGGTTCATGAGTTTTTGGGACTTACTGTAGGCGTGGTGCTGAACTCTATGAAGAATGACGAGAGAAGAGCCCAGTATGCCTGCGATATCACTTATGTAACCAATAATGAGCTGGGATTCGATTACCTTCGTGACAATATGGTAATCTATAAAGAACAGCTGGTACAGAGGGATCTGAACTATGCCATCATCGATGAGGTAGACTCTGTACTTATCGACGAGGCCCGTACCCCTCTGATCATTTCCGGACAGAGTGGAAAATCCACCAAACTCTATGAAGTCTGCGATATTCTGGCAAGACAGTTAGAGCGTGGAGAGGCCAGCGGCGAGGTTACTAAGATGACCGCCATTATGGGTGAGGAGATCACAGAGACAGGTGATTTCATTGTTAATGAAAAGGACAAAATCGTAAACCTGACAGAGCAGGGCGTTCATAAGGTGGAAAATTTCTTCCACATTGAAAACCTGGCAGATCCGGAGAATCTGGAAATCCAGCACAATATCATCCTGGCTCTTCGGGCTCATAACCTGATGTTCCGGGATCAGGACTATGTGGTAAAGGACGACGAGGTTCTGATCGTAGATGAGTTTACCGGACGTATTATGCCGGGCCGCCGCTATTCTGACGGACTTCATCAGGCTATTGAGGCAAAAGAGCATGTAAAGGTGCGCAGAGAGAGCAAGACTCTGGCAACCATTACTTTCCAGAACTTCTTTAACAAGTATAAGAAAAAAGCAGGTATGACAGGTACGGCTCTTACTGAGGAGAAAGAGTTCCGGGATATTTATGGAATGGATGTTATCGAGATTCCTACAAATAAGCCTATTGCCCGTGTAGATCTGGAAGATGCCGTTTACATGACAAAAAAAGAAAAATTCCGGGCGGTAGTGGAAGCTGTAAAGGAAGCCCACGAAAAACAGCAGCCGGTTCTGGTAGGTACGATTACCATTGAGACTTCAGAACTTTTAAGCCGTATGCTGAAAAGAGAAGGTATTCAGCATCAGGTGCTGAACGCCAAATTCCATGAGATGGAGGCGGAAATCGTAGCCCATGCCGGTGAGGCGGGAAATGTGACCATTGCCACCAATATGGCAGGCCGTGGTACGGATATTAAGCTGGACGAGGTGTCCAGAGAAGCCGGAGGCTTAAAGATCATCGGTACAGAGAGACATGAATCCAGACGTATCGACAATCAGCTGCGAGGCCGTTCCGGACGTCAGGGAGACCCAGGTGAATCCAGATTCTATCTGTCTCTGGAGGATGACCTGATGCGCCTCTTCGGTTCTGAAAAGCTGATGAATGTGTTTAAGTCCCTTGGTGTGGCGGAAAATGAGCAGATTGAGCATAAAATGCTTTCCAGCGCCATTGAGAAAGCCCAGAAGAAGATCGAGGGCAACAACTATGGCATCCGTAAGAACCTGCTGGAGTATGACCAGGTAAATAATGAACAGAGAGAAATCATTTATAAAGAGCGCCGGAGAGTTCTGGACGGCGAAAATATGCGGGATGCTATCTACAAGATGATCACAGATACAGTGGAACATGCTGTAGATATGGTATTTTCTGATGACGTGGACCAGGAAGAATGGGATATGAATGAAATGAATTCTGTTCTCCGGCCTATTATTCCTTTACAGCCCATTACCCGTGAGGATATTAAGGGTATGAAGAAAAACCAGGTGAAACAGAAGCTGAAAGAAGAGGCTGTAAAGCTTTACGAAGAAAAAGAAGCAGAATTTCCCGAGGCAGAACAGCTGCGTGAGCTGGAGCGTGTGATCCTTCTGAAGGTTATTGACCAGAAATGGATGGATCATATCGACGATATGGACCAGCTCCGTCAGGGTATCGGCCTTCAGGCTTACGGTCAGAGAGATCCCAAGGTAGAGTATAAACTTCAGGCATATGAGATGTTCGACAGCATGATCGCTGCCATTCAGGAGACAACCCTGCGGCTTCTGTACCATGTACGTCTGGAGCAGAAGGTAGAAAGAGAGCAGGTAGCTCAGGTGACAGGAACCAACAAAGATGATTCCGGTCCTAAGAAGCCTGTGCAGAAAACAGAGAAAAAAGTATATCCCAACGACCCCTGTCCCTGTGGAAGCGGCAAAAAATACAAACAGTGCTGCGGCAGGAAGAAGATCGGGTGACATCAGGGAAATTAGGCTCAGATAGGTAGAGAAAAGTAAGTAAACTGCTGTAGGTATAGGAGACTGTAACTGCAGCAGTTTGTCAGTTAAAGTCAAATGCGTGGAAAGCTGTAAAAGGAGGAAAGGTTATGGGACAGATGGTGGATTTTACCATGGAGCGGGAAGGACTGGTGAAGCCGGGGGACCGGGTGGAGCTGAAAGAAGACCAGGCCATTACCATGTCAGGAGTCATGTATTACTATACCATAAAGCCAGCGGTGGCAATGTCCAGTAATCTGAAGAAGCCCCTGACAAAACTTACAGGTACAGTACGCAAGGTAGAACCTCAGGTAAGTATCTATATGGTGACAGTTGAGGTTGATCAGTAAAAAATAAGAAGGAGGAAACCAGAGTGGTTGAATTAGACGGCTTTAAGACCAGGGTCAACGGGTATGCCCAGCCTCTTGAAGAAGTGAGGGAGTCCCTGGATCTGGAAAATAAAGAGCAGAGAGTAGAGGAGCTGGAAAGAGAAATGGAGGCTCCCGGATTCTGGGACAATGCAGAACGTTCCCAGAAAATGATGAAGGAATTAAGCGCCTTAAAGAGTGATATGGAGATCTATCACAAGCTCCAGAATCAGAAAGAAGAGATTGAGCTGATGATCGATATGGGATATGAGGAGAATGACCCTTCTGTAATCCCTGACATTGAAGAAATGCTGAATGAATTTGAGGAAGAGTTTGAGAATATCCGGATCAAGACCCTGCTTTCAGGAGAATATGACAAATGCAGCGCTATTGTGACCCTTCATGCAGGGGCAGGCGGTACAGAATCCTGTGACTGGGCCAGCATGCTTTATAGAATGTATCTGCGGTGGGCAGACCGGCATGGATTTTCCACAGAAGTGCTGGACTATCTGGATGGTGAGGAGGCAGGCATCAAATCTGTTACTTTCCAGGTAAACGGAGAAAATGCCTATGGCTATCTGAAATCTGAGAAGGGGGTTCACCGTCTGGTACGTATCTCTCCTTTCAATGCAGCAGGAAAGCGACAGACATCCTTTGTCTCCTGCGATGTAATGCCGGATATTGAGGAAGACCTGGATGTGGAGATCAACCCGGATGATCTGAAAATTGATACCTACCGTTCCAGCGGCGCCGGCGGCCAGCATATTAATAAAACTTCATCGGCAGTGCGTATTACCCATATCCCTACGGGAATTGTGGTACAGTGCCAGAATGAACGTTCTCAATTCCAGAACAAAGACAAGGCTATGCAGATGCTGAAAGCCAAGCTGTATATGCTGAAGCAGCAGGAAAATGAGAAGAAGCTTTCCGGAATCCAGGGAGAGCTGACAGAGATCGGCTGGGGAAATCAGATCCGTTCTTATGTTATGCAGCCTTATACTATGGTTAAAGACCACAGGACCAACGAGGAAACTGGAAATGTAGACGCGGTAATGAACGGAAGCATCGACAATTTTATCAATGCTTATCTGAAATGGTCCGCTCTGGGAAAAAAGGAAAAATAGTTGCCTAAAAAGATAAAGTATGGTACTATCTTTTGTGGACGTACAAATGTATTTTTGGAAAGAACAAAGGGGAAACCTATGGCAGATCACAATAAGTATTACGTAGTAACGGAAAAGGCGGTGCCAGATGTCCTTCTGAAAGTAGTAGAAGCAAAAAAACTTTTGGATACCCAAAAGCTGGATACCGTACAGGAGGCAGTGGAAGCAGTGGGGATAAGCAGAAGCTCCTTCTATAAATATAAAGATGATATCTTTCCTTTTAAAGAGAAAACCAAGGGGGAGAATATTACTTTTATCCTTCAGATGGATGATGAACCAGGGCTGCTTTCTGCAGTGCTTGCGGCTATTGCCCAGTTTCACGGGAATATCCTGACTATACATCAGAGTATCCCTATGAACGGCGTAGCAGGCCTGACCTTAAGCGTGGCAATCCTTCCCACAGAAGGGGACGCTGCAGCAATGGTAGAAAATATAGAACATATTAAGGGTGTGCACTATCTGAAAATATTAGGAAGAGAATAGGCAGAGGAGAAGATTATGATTCAAATTGCAGTGTTAGGATACGGCACCGTTGGCTCCGGTGTTGTGGAAGTATTGGATACCAACAAGGAGAGTATTAAGAAGAGAGCCGGAGAGGAAATCTCCATTAAATACGTGCTGGATCTCAGGGACTTCCCGGGAAGTCCTATTGAAAATATTCTGGTACATGATTTTGAGACTATTATCAATGACCCGGAAGTTCAGATCGTGGTAGAGGTTATGGGAGGGGTTGAACCTGCCTATACTTTTTCAAAGAGAGCTCTGGAAGCCGGAAAATCTGTGTGTACCTCCAATAAAGAGCTGGTGGCCAGACATGGACTGGAGCTTATCGAGATTGCCAAGGCCCATAAAGTAAACTATATGTTTGAGGCAAGCTGCGGAGGCGGAATTCCCATTATCCGTCCCCTCAACTCTTCTCTTACGGCAGATGAAATTGACGAGGTCACCGGAATCCTTAATGGAACCACCAACTATATCCTGACAGAAATGGGAGATAAGTACGCGGACTTTGAGGGTGTATTAAAGGAAGCTCAGGAAAAAGGCTATGCAGAGCGGAATCCGGAAGCAGATGTAGAAGGATATGATGCCTGCAGAAAGATTGCCATACTCTCTTCTCTGGCTTATGGGGCTCATGTGAATTATGAGAATATTTATACCGAGGGAATCACCAGGATCACAGCAGAAGATATGAAGTATGCAAGTCTCCTGGGAATGAAGGTAAAACTGCTGGCTACCAGCAAGCGGAAAGGTGAAAAATTCTACGCTATGGTATGCCCGGAACTGGTGGGAAAGAATAGCCCTCTTTACAGTGTAAACGGTGTTTTTAACGCTATTTTTGTCCACGGCAATGTACTGGGAGATGCTATGTTCTATGGAAGCGGAGCAGGAAAGCTGCCTACAGCCAGCGCAGTTGTGGGAGATGTAGTAGACTGCGCCAAACATCCTGGAAAGACTGTAGTAACCTACTGGAGCAGCAAGGTTCTGGATCAGGTTGACATAAAGGATGTGGAGCATAGGTTCTTTGTAAGAGTGAAGGGTAATCTTCAGGAAGATAAAGAGAAGATAGAAGTGCTTTTTGGAAAAGCTGAATTTATAGGCGTTCCAGGTCTTGAAGGGGAATTCGGATTTGTTACAGAATTGATGAGTGAGAGAACATTTGACGAAAAAGCGGCTGCTCTGCCTGAAATCCTGGGCAGGATCCGCATCAGAGCGTAAGAGGTAAGAAAGAATGAAATATATTGTGGTTTTAGGAGACGGTATGGCAGATGAGCCCTTAAAAGAGCTGGAAGGGAAAACACCTTTGGCCTATGGGGCCACTCCTGTAATGGACAGTCTGGCACAACTGGGAGAAATGGGAATGGTAAAGAATGTGCCAAAAGGAATGGCGCCGGGAAGTGATACGGCAAACCTGTCTGTGCTGGGATATGATCCAGAGCTCTATTATTCCGGAAGATCCCCTCTGGAGGCCCTGAATATCGGCGTGGATATGAAGGAAGGAGACGTAGCCATACGGGCAAACCTTGTAACTTTATCCCAGGAAGAGGAGAACTATGAGGAAAAGAGGATCCTGGACCACAGTGCAGATGAGATTACCACTGAAGAAGCGGAAATACTGCTGGAGGCGGTGAAAAAAGAGCTGGAGAATGAAATCTTTCAGTTTTATCCGGGAACCAGTTATCGCCACTGCCTGATCTGGAAACAGGGAATGACGGTGCCCCTTACTCCACCTCATGATATACGGGGAAAGAAGATACAGGAGTATCTTCCAGAAGAACCTCTGCTTCTTAAAATGCAGAAAAAGAGTTATGAGATTTTGAAAGATCATCCTGTGAATCTGGCCAGAATGGAAAAAGGACTGAACCCCGGCAACAGTCTGTGGTTCTGGGGAGCAGGAACAAAACCTTCTCTGGATTCCTTTGAGGAGAAGTTTCATAAAAAAGGAGCTATGATCTCAGCAGTAGATCTTTTAAAAGGAATTGCTGTGGGAACCAGAATGAAAAATATTTCTGTGGAAGGAGCCAACGGAGGACTGGACACTAACTATGAAGGAAAAGCAGATGCAGCTCTGAAAGCCCTGCTGGAGGATGACTGTGATTTTGTGTATGTTCATGTGGAGGCTCCTGACGAGATGGGCCATCAGGGAAGCATAGAGAAGAAGATCAAGGCTATTGAGTATCTGGACGGAAGAGTTGTGGGAAGAATCAAAGAGGGAATGGATGCCTCAGGAGAAGACTACCGGATGCTGGTGCTGCCGGATCATCCTACGCCCATATCTGTGAAGACCCATACTGCCAACCCTGTACCCTATGTGCTTTATGACAGCAGAAATCAGGAGAAAAAGGAAGGCCTTTCTTACAGCGAGGCAGAAGCCCAAAAAACAGGAAAAATGGTGGAAAAAGGACATGAACTGATCTGGCACCTGCTGGAAAAATAAATAGGTTTTCGGTTTAATTTAAGGAGCTGTAGCGTTAGACATATGTCTAACGCTACAGCTCCTTTTCGATTTACATGTAGTTAAAAGGCTGTTCCTGCATGGGCGGTTCTTCTTTTGGTCTGGGATTGTCTATTTCTCCGGTTACATCCATATAAAAATGAGCCATAGTGTTGGCAATATAAGGCTCCAGCCAGAGGAGGCCGATATAACAGGTGAAGACGCAGGCAATAGTCAGAGGAATAAAGCTCAGAGTAATATAGAAGTATCTGCCTTTGTTTCCCCTCATCAGACGGAAACTTATCTTCAGGGACTCTATGGCACCCATCTCCGGATTGTCCAGAAGAAGATAATTGGACAGGCCAAAGAAGAGAGAAAGTATAAGGCCTATCAAAGACTGTACCAGAGAAGCTGCCAGGGAGAAAACCAGAGATTCCATGGTTTCTGTCCGATAGCTGAGTACAGTCAGAGGAAGAGACGGAAGGACTTCTGCCAGAAGCAGGATCAGGTTTACAGTTAAAAACCTGTCCGGCTGCATGGTAAAGGGAAGAATCAAATCCTTCAGCTCAAAGGCCTCTTTTCGGTTGATATTCAGATGCATCTTCATATTACCTGCCTGAAGAAGGGAAACAAAAAGATTTACAATATAAATCATAATCTGACAGGTGACGATGCTCAGCACGCTGTAAGGTGACAAAAGTGCCGTGATTACCAGAGTAAGGATAATGGAACAGATAAAAATAAGCAGGTAGGCGGCAACGGGAAGTCCCCATTGTCCGTTTAAGGCCTCTCTGGACAAGGCCTTTAAATCTGATGATGAACGTCTCATAAAGATATCTCCAATCTGAAAAATGTTTACGTGGATATGGAATCTGTAGTATAATTTTCTATTATCATTTCTGACAGGAAAGGCGGGGAAAACATGAAGCAGAACAGAAACCCACAGCAGGAAAAGGGCATTTATATCTGCGGCCTGATATTGCTGGGGCTGCTGGCCTTCTGGCTGGGAGCAGAGCATTTTCTGGGATTGAAGTTTTCCCTTCCGCCCTGCGTGTTCCACAGCCTTACAGGACTGTACTGCCCGGGCTGCGGAGGCACAAGAGCCTTCCGGCTTCTGCTTTCAGGGCATATCCTTCAGTCTTTTCTGTACCATCCAGCGGTAGTCCTTACAGCCGTTCTCTATGTATGGTTTATGGTTTCCCACACAGCAGAAATCTTGTCAAAAGGGCGGCTGAAAATTGGTCTTCCCTATACAGATAAATTTCTATACCTGGAGGTCGTTGTGATCATCCTCCAGTGTATCATAAAAAACTTTGCAAAAATCTTCTGGGGGACAGGAATCCTTTAAATATAATTGTCCCCTGTTCCGGAGTCTGGTTCCTGGTACTCAGGGAAGTAGTCTCCATCGGGGTAAGAATATCCTGGATAACTGTCACCGCCGTTAAAATAATCGTAATAGTCTTCAAAAAAATCATCATAGGCATCATCGCCGTTGTCATAATAAGGCGTATCCGGCTGCGAGTAGGAATCCGAACCGTAATCAGAAATTCCGCCGGTGTATTTCTCAATAAAATCATAGAGTTCCTGCTCTGTTATTGTATCAGAAGTAAGCAGATCCATGTAATCCTGGAAAAAGCTTCTGCCCATAGGTGAAGAGAATACCATAACAGAGACCAGGATTCCCAGAGTCAGCAGAATGGCCAGCAGGGCTGTGGAAATAGCCATGCCCGCCTTGGCAGGGCCGGGACGGGAAAACTTCCCTTTGGACAGACAGGAAAATAAGATTCCAAGTCCGGCAAAAGGAATGGATATAAAGGGAAAACAGCACAAAGAGACAAGAGCCAGGATTCCCATAACCAGAGAAAGGGTAGCAAAGTTCTGGCTCCCGTCATAATACCGGGGAGGCGGAGCAGGTGCCGGATCCTCCGGACGATAAGGCTGATAGTAGTTGCCTTCTGTTGGATTGTCCATAAGTTAGAACCTCGTTTCTGTAGTGTTTTTCCCTATTTTAGCATGTATGGGTAAAGGGGGCAAGACCTCCTTGATTTTTAGGAAAATACGTGTTAGAGTTTTATGGGTTAAAGAATCAAAAGAAAGGGACAGTTATTATATGGATATTATTCAGAAAATCACCCAGGAATTAAAAGTAGAAAAATGGCAGGTAGAAGCTGCTGTTAAGTTGATAGATGAAGGAAATACGATCCCCTTTATTTCCAGATACCGGAAAGAAGTCACCGGGGCTTTAAACGATGAACAGCTCCGTAACCTTTCCGAGCGACTGAACTATCTGAGAAATCTGGAGGATAAGAAAAACCAGGTACTTTCCAGTATTGAAGAACAGGGAAAACTGACAGAAGAATTAAAAAAACAGATTCTGGAAGCAGAGACCCTGGTGGTAGTGGAAGACCTTTACCGGCCTTACCGTCCAAAGAGAAGGACAAGAGCTACCATTGCAAAAGAAAAAGGACTGGAGCCTTTGGCAAATATCCTACTCCTGCAGATGACACAGAAGACCATGGAAGAAGAGGCAGCAGCCTTTGTCTCTGAAGAAAAGGAAGTAAAAACGCCTCAGGAAGCTCTGGCAGGAGCTATGGATATTGTGGCAGAAAGTATCTCTGATGAGGCAGACTACCGTATCCGTATCCGGAAGATGACCATGAAATCCGGCCTTCTGGTATCTGCTGCGAAAAAGCCAGAGGAATCTACAGTATACGATATGTACTATGAATATGAGGAACCGGTTTCCAAAGTGGCAGGCCACAGAGTGCTGGCCATTAACCGTGGAGAAAAGGAGAAGATCCTTACTGTGAAGATCCAGGCTCCGGAGGAAGATATTCTCCGCTATCTGGAAAAACAGGTGATCACCAAAGATAATCCCAATACCTCAGAAATCTTAAAAGCAGCAGTGGAAGACAGCTACCGCCGTCTGATCGCTCCTGCTATTGAAAGAGAAATCCGCAGTGACATGACAGAAAAAGCCGAGGACGGAGCTATCAAGGTGTTTAAGAAAAACCTGGAACAGCTTCTGATGCAGCCGCCTATCGAGGGGCAGGTAGTTCTGGGCTGGGACCCTGCTTTCCGTACAGGGTGTAAGCTGGCAGTAGTAGACCCTACAGGTAAAGTTCTGGATACTACAGTTATCTATCCTACAGCGCCGACTACTCCGGCAAAGATCGCTGCAGCTAAAGAGACGCTGAAAAAGCTTATTAAAAAATACAACATTACCCTGTTTTCTGTGGGAAATGGAACTGCCAGCAGGGAATCTGAACAGGTTATCGTGGAGCTTTTAAAGGAGATTCCTGAGAAAGTCCAGTATGTGATCACCAATGAAGCAGGGGCTTCTGTATACTCTGCCAGCAAGCTGGCTACGGAGGAGTTTCCGAATTTTGACGTGGGACAGAGAAGCGCGGCGTCTATTGCCAGAAGACTTCAGGATCCCCTGGCAGAATTGGTAAAGATTGACCCGAAATCTATCGGTGTGGGACAGTATCAGCATGATATGAACCAGAAGAAACTGGGAGAAGCACTTTCCGGAGTGGTAGAAGACTGTGTAAACCGGGTGGGCGTAGACCTGAATACAGCTTCTGTCTCTCTTCTGGAATATGTGTCCGGCGTTTCCAAGGCAATTGCCAAAAACATTGTGGCTTACAGAGAAGAGAACGGAAGGTTTGAAGACAGAAAAGAACTTCTGAAGGTAGCAAAGCTGGGACCGAAGGCTTTTGAACAGTGTGCCGGATTCCTTCGCATCCGGGGAGGAAAGAACCCTCTGGATGGTACCAGCGTACATCCGGAATCTTATGAAGCAGCAGAAAAATTCCTGGCACAGATGGGAATGAAACCGGAAGACATTTTTAACGGCCCGGCAGTATATTATGTGAAAGATTATGGTCAGATGGCCAAGAAGCTGGAAATTGGAGAAATGACCCTCCGGGATATGGTGAAGGAGCTGACAAAACCGGGAAGAGATCCCAGAGAAGAAATGCCCAGACCAATCCTCCGTACCGATGTACTGGAGATGAAAGACCTGAAAGAAGGAATGATCCTGAAAGGAACCGTACGGAATGTTATTGACTTCGGTGCCTTTGTAGATATCGGCGTGCACCAGGACGGCCTGGTACATATTTCTCAGATGACAGACCGGTATATCAAGCATCCTCTGGAAGCTGTCAGCGTAGGAGATATTGTAGAAGTAAAGGTTCTGGGCGTAGACATGAAGAAAAAGAGAATTTCTCTCACCATGAAGGGAATTCATTAAGAGAAAGGAAGGGTTAAAATGAATGTAAATCAAGAAAGGATTGCAAAACTGCAGCAGGAAATGCAGTTGGCGGGAATCGATGTGTACCTGGTGCCTACTGCAGATTTTCATCAGTCAGAGTATGTAGGAGATTATTTTAAGGCAAGAGCCTGGCTTTCTGGATTTACCGGTTCCGCAGGAACCCTTATTGTCACAAAAAATGAGGCCCGCCTTTGGACAGACGGCAGATACTTTATCCAGGCTGGAAAGCAGCTTGCCGGCACAGGGGTGACCCTTATGAAGATGGGAGAAGAAGGGGTGCCTACAGTAGAAGAATTCATTGAAGAGGTCCTGCCTCAGAAGGGATGCCTGGGCTGTGACGGACGGACCATCAGTGTTGCCGAGGGCAGAAAGTATGAAGAATTGCTGGAAAAGAAAGAAGGAACCTTTAAGTGCCAGGATGATCTGGCAGGAAAAATCTGGTCAGACCGTCCTCAGATGTCAAAAGAGCCGGTTTATATCCTGGATGTGAAATATGCAGGAGAAACAAGAGAAGAGAAGATTGCCAGAGTCCGCAGAGAGATGGAAGAGGCAGGTGCTCAGATCCATGTAATCTCCAGTCTGGATGACATTGTATGGCTGCTGAATATCCGAGGAAATGATATTGAATATAATCCGGTAGTCCTTTCCTATGTGATACTGACTATGGACCAGGTACATTTTTATGTACAGGAAGAGGCTGTGTCCTCAAAGGTCAGAGAAGAGCTGGAAAAGGCAGGCGTGGTGCTGCACCCCTACTTCCAGGTTTATGAAGATGTGAAAAAACTGGAGGATTCTCAGAAGGTAATGCTGGAGGATCTGTGTACAAACTATTCTCTGTATAAAAATATTCCACAGAAAAGGGAGATTATTTTCCGTCCAAATCCGGCAGCAATTTTTAAAGGAAATAAAAATCCGGTAGAAATGGAAAATCTGAAAGTGGCTCATATTAAAGATGCCAGGGCTATGTGCCGGTTTATTTACTGGCTGAAAAAGAACGTGCCGGGAGGAGATGTGACGGAGTACAGCGCCTCTTTAGAGAGCAAAAAATTCCGTATGGAAGATCCAGACTGTCTGGACCTGAGCTTTGAGACTATCTGTGCTTATGGTCCAAACGCGGCAATGTGCCACTATGCTCCTACGGAGACAGACTATGCTAAAGTGGAGCCCAAGGGATTCTTCCTGATTGATTCTGGCGGACAGTACTGGCAGGGAACCACAGACATTACCAGGACTATTGCAGTGGGAGAACTGACCAGAGAGCAGAAAGAACATTTTACTCTGGTGCTTCAGGGGCATATCCGCCTTGCTATGGCAAAATTCCAGGAAGGATGCAGTGGAGCAAATCTGGATGTGCTGGTAAGAGGTCCTCTTTGGGCTCGCGGACTGGACTTTAACCATGGAACAGGACACGGGGTAGGATATCTTCTGAATGTACATGAAGGCCCTCAGAATATTAACTGGAAGATAAGGGCAAATGGAAGAAGAGGGAATGCAACACCCTTGGAAGAGGGAATGCTTACTTCTGACGAGCCAGGCCTGTACCTGGAGGGGAGATACGGAATCCGTACAGAGAATCTCCTCCTCTGTAAAAAAGCGGAGAAGAACGGATACGGACAGTTTATGGAATTTGAGACGGTTACTCTGGTGCCTTATGAAAGAGAAGCGATTCTTCCGGAAATGCTGACACGGGAGGAACTGGAGTGGCTGAACGATTATCACAGGAGAGTATATGATACTATAGGCCCTATGCTGATTGAAGAAGAAAGAGAATGGCTGAAAGAGGCCACAGCTGAAATCTGATGAAGAGAGCAAGTTAAAAAAGAACAGGACCGCCAGAGAAGAATTGAAGATAAGTACAGAAAAACAGGACTTAGGCGGTTCTGTTTTTTTGACTAAAACTCCTGAAAATAAACATACTTTTTTTCTATTTTTATGCATTGACATATACAGAACAAGGGCCGTATAATGATATTGGTTCGGAAACGAACTATTTGGAACCCGAACTAATTCAGTGAGGTGAGAGAATGGAAAAAAAGAAGTTGATTCAGGAAAATCCCAAGAGGGAAGAGGATGCGGGAAGAATCATCAATATCGTATCCCATCAACTGAAACGGACGATTTTTTTCTACACCTGGAAAGACTGCGGACTGACTACCATGCAGAACCGTGTGCTGCATTATATTCTTGTCAGATCCCTGGAGAATCCTGTATACCAGAAGGATCTTGAGAAAGAATTCAAAGTCAGCAAGTCTACCGTTACGGAAATACTTCAGCTCATGGAGAGGAAGGGCTTTATCGAAAGGAAGTCCTCTAAACGGGATGGAAGGATGAAAAGGATCCTTCCCACGGAAAAGGCCATTACCATACAGAGGGAAGTAATGGAAAATATCCGGACTGTGGAAGAAAAGCTGCGGGCGGGAGTGACCGAGGAGGACTACAAGACCTGTCTTAAGGTGCTGAAGAAAATGTCCGAAAATTTAGCCAAAGAAGAAGATTATATGAAAGGAAGGGAAGAAATGTATGAATAGGAAACTGCTTCAATCTGTACGAGAATATAAAAAGGAATCTATTTTGACGCCGATTCTCGTAATCTTTGAAGTTCTGATAGAAGTGCTGATTCCACTTCTTATGGCCAGGATCATCGATGTAGGTATCGCCAACGGAGATATGGGATACATACTGAGTATCGGTGTAGTGCTGGTTATCATGGCTATGGTGTCGCTGTTTTTCGGCGCAATGGCAGGTAAGATGGGAGCCATCGCTTCCTCTGGATATGCCAAGAATCTGAGGCATGATATTTTCTATAAAATACAGGAATTTTCATTTAAGAACATTGACAATTTTTCAACCTCAAGTCTGGTAACCAGACTGACAACAGACATCACCAACATCCAGATGGCGTATATGATGACCATCCGTATGCTGGTAAGAGCGCCGATCATGATCGTGCTGTCTCTTATCATGACGCTGACCATTAATGCGGATATTGCCCTGATGCTGCTGATCACCGTGCCGATTCTGGGCGGTATTCTTATTTTTATCGCCAAAAAGGCCCATCCTCATTTTATCCGTGTATTTGATGAGTATGACGTACTGAATAATACGGTCCAGGAAAATGTAAATGCAGCCAGAGTAGTAAAGGCTTATGTAAGAGCAGAACATGAGGACGAGAAGTTCCATAAGATTTCCGGTATTGTTTATAAACTGTTCACAAAAGCAGAGAAGATCGTTGCATGGAATAATCCGGTAATGATGTTTACCATATATCTGGTAGTGCTCTGTATGGTTTATATCGGAGGAAAGAGTATTGTCTTTGGAACCATGGAGACTGGTGAGCTTACCAGTGTTATCGTCTATGCTATCCAGATCCTCATTTCTCTGATGATGGTTTCTTTTGTTTTCGTTCTGATCATGATCGCCCAGGCTTCTACAGACCGTATTACAGAGGTCATGGATGAAGTTCCTGAGATGTCTGATAAAGAAAATGCAAGGACAGAGGTAGCCAACGGAGATATTGATTTTGAGAATGTAGACTTCAGTTATTCGGGAGAAGGAGGAAATCTTTCTCTGAAGAATGTTAATCTCCATATTAAGTCAGGACAGATGATCGGTATCGTGGGAGGGACCGGAAGCGCCAAATCTACTTTGGTGCAGATGATCCCAAGGCTTTATGACGTAACAAAAGGATGCGTAAAAGTAGGAGACGTAGATGTACGGGAGTACAAACTGGAATCTCTTCGTGATCAGGTATCTATGGTACTGCAGAAAAACGTGCTGTTTACAGGTACCATCTACGACAACATCCGCTGGGGTGATGAGGAGGCTACAGATGAAGAGGTGCAGAGAGTCTGTAAGCTGGCTCAGGCCGACAGTTTTATCCAGGAATTCCCGGATAAGTACGATACTATGATCGTACAGGGCGGAAATAATGTTTCCGGCGGTCAGAAGCAGAGACTCTGTATTGCAAGAGCTTTGCTTAAGAAACCGAAGATCCTGATCCTTGACGATTCTACCAGTGCGGTAGATACCAAGACAGATGCTCTGATCCGAAAAGCATTCAGAGAGGAAATACCGGATACTACCAAGATCATTATCGCTCAGAGGATCTCTTCTGTGGAAGATGCGGATATGATCATTGTTATGGAAAATGGTGAGATCAACGGTATAGGAACATCTGAAGAGCTGCTGAAGACCAATGCCATCTACCGTGAGATTTATGAATCGCAGATTAAGGGAGGTGAAGAGAATGAGTAAACCAAATGATAAGCCAAAGGTAAACGCAGGTACCCTTAAGACAGCAGGAAGACTTTTGAAATATGTGACAGGGCCTTATAAGGTACAGTTTATCATTGTATTGATCTGTATACTTATGACCTCTATCTCTTCTATTGCTGTGTCACTTTCTCTCAGATTCCTGCTGGATGACTTTATTCTTCCCCTGGTGGGACAGCAGAATCCGAATTTCACAGAGCTGTATCAGGCAATGGCAGTTCTGGCATGTATTTTTATACTGGGCGTTATCGCCAGCTTTGTGTACAACCGCCTGATGGTTATTATCGGCCAGGGCGTGCTGAAGAAAGTAAGAGACGAGATGTTTGAGCATATGCAGACTCTTCCGATCCGTTATTTCGACCAGAATACAAACGGTTCTATCATGAGTCTGTATACTAATGATACGGATACCCTGAGACAGATGATCAACCAGTCTATCCCACAGGTGCTCATGTCCAGCTTTACTATTGTAGTAACCTTTATTTCCATGCTGCTTTTAAGCCCCATCCTGACAGCCCTGGCAGTGCTGGTCATCCTGCTGATGATCCTTGTAGCCAGATACGTGGGAGGAAACAGCGGAAAATATTTCATCAGACAGCAGATCGACCTGGCTGATGTTACCGGATATGTAGAAGAGCAGATGAATGGACAGAGGGTTATCAAAGTTTTCAACCATGAGAGAAGGACAGAGGAAGATTTTGACAGATTAAACGAAAGACTTTTCGAAAGTGCATCTTCTGCACATACCTTTGCAAGTATGATGGGGCCTATTATCGGAAACATGGGAAATCTGCAGTTCGTTCTTACAGCTATTTTCGGCGGTGTCCTTTCTGTAGCAGGAATCGGAGGAATTACTCTGGGTGTTATGGCTTCTTATCTTCAGTTTACCAGAAGCTTTACGCAGCCTTTTATGCAGATTGCTCAGCAGTTTAACTCCATTATCATGGCGCTGGCAGGTGCAGAGCGTATCTTCAATATGATCGATGAGGAGCCGGAAGTAGACGACGGATATGTTACTCTTGTAAATGCAAAGAGAAATCCAGACGGAAGTCTTACAGAGTGCCAGGAGCGTACAGGCCTCTGGGCATGGAAACACCCTCATCAGGCAGACGGAAGCGTTACCTATACAGAGCTGAAAGGCGATGTAAGATTCTTCGATATGTCCTTTGGATATACGGATGACCATATGGTACTCCACGACCTGACCCTCTATGCAAAGCCAGGCCAGAAAGTTGCTTTCGTAGGTTCTACCGGAGCAGGAAAGACAACCATCACCAACCTGATCAATCGATTTTACGATGTACAGGACGGTAAGATCCGTTATGACGGAATTAATATCAACAAGATCAAGAAGGCAGATCTCCGTCATTCCCTGGGAATCGTTCTTCAGGATACTCATCTGTTCACAGGAACCATTATGGAGAATATCCGCTACGGAAAACTGGACGCTACAGACGAGGAAGTTTACGCGGCAGCAAGACTGGCTCATGCAGACCAGTTTATCAATATGCTTCCAAAAGGATATGACACGGTACTTACCGGAGACGGCGAGGAACTGTCACAGGGCCAGAGGCAGCTGCTGGCTATTGCCAGAGCGGCTATTGCAGATCCGCCGGTATTGATCCTGGACGAGGCAACCTCCAGCATCGATACCCGTACAGAGCGTATTGTCCAGCAGGGTATGGATAACCTGATGAAAGGGCGTACCGTATTTGTTATTGCCCACAGACTGTCCACTATCCGTAACAGTGATGCCATCATGGTTCTGGAACACGGACGGATCATCGAGAGAGGTACCCATAAAGAGCTGCTGGCTCTGAAGGGAACCTACTATCAGTTGTATACTGGAAAACTGGAACTGTCATAGTTATTTATAGACGGGATGGAAGCCCCCTGTGTTTTCTTGCTCAGTCTGCGCTGGTTTGATTCTGAGGTCTCAAACCATGCTCGACAAATTCGCAGAAAACACAGGGGGCTTTCTGCGTGTATAGAAAATGTGAGGTGGAGTCTGGGCTGGCTTGAGGAAATTCTGCTGGAATTGGGAGGGGTGATGGTATATACTTAGGGGAAAGAGGTGAGTGCATGAGGTTTAAACCATTGCCTATTGGCGTAGATGATTTTGAAAAGATCAGAGAACAGGGATATTATTATGCAGATAAGACGCTGTTGATCAAGGAGCTTCTGGAAAATGCTTATACTGCTGGGGAGGCCCCGAAGGTCGTAAATACAGAGGAACAGCTTTGCAGTTTTAAATGGAAACGGGTCTTCGAGATGGAAAGGAAACGGCAGTATAAAAGCAGAGTTGGAAAAATGCCTTGGAATGTGATCTGCCTGAAAAGAGAAGGATGAAACGGAAAAGACAGATGAGGAGAACTACCATGACGGGAAGATTTCGAAACTGGCTGGATGATCGCCTTAACAATCTAAAGATCAAAAAAAAATTGTTTTTGCTGTATTTTTACTGTATGATACTTCCATTGGTATTGACGGATGCAGTGATCATCGGGTTGATCGTCAAAAGAGAATATGATACGAAACAGGAAACAAGCAGAGGCATCGTCAGCGCTGTGAAATATAGTTTAAACAGCGCTACAGAGGAGACGGTCATGCTTTCCAAGAATATTTACTTTAACAAGTATATCAATGAGTTTCTGAATACAGAATTTCAATCGACGCTGGATTATTATAATCAGTATCAGGAACTGCTGAAAGACTCTCTTTTTGACAGCTCGCTGGGAACCAGCAATTCCATTATCCGGATGTATGCAGATAACGGCACCATCGTCAACGGCGGACGCTTCTGGCGTATGGAATCTGTGGAAGAGGAAAAATGGTATCGGGATTTTATGGATTCCGGACAGAACATGCAGATGTATTTTTACTATGAGGATGCAGGGCCGACCAACCCAAGCCCGGTGAAAAAGCTGTCTTTTGTACGGAAACTGGACCGATATAAGCGGGATAAGTACAATAAGCTCCTGAGAATAGATCTGGATTATAATGCCATCAACCAGGGAATGACAATGGCGAATTATGGAGGTGATGTGTACGTCTGCTCCGAAACGGGACAGATTCTGCTATCCAATACCGGATTGGGCAACAGCAGTCAGAATTATTCTTATATCAGCAGCGTGGGGTATAGAAGCGGGGAATATACGGAAAGAATGGCGTTTTACGGACAGGAACTGACTATCTATGTGATACCTTACAGCAGCGGTGTGGGAGAGGTTATGATTAAAAGCTTTCCGATTCTGGTACTGATGCTTCTGATAAATGTGTTGTTTCCATGGATTTTTATGAATGCGCTTCGGAGAAATTTTGTGGAACGCATCGGCTTTCTGAGCCGGATTTTCAACTACAGCGTGGAAGGACGTCTGGAAGAAATTAAAAGTATCCATGGAACGGATGAAATTGCCTCTCTTATGCGTAATTACAATATTATGGCCCAAAAGACCAATTCCCTGATCGAAACAGTTTATAAAAGCAGGCTGAAACAGCAGGAGATGAATATTGCAAGACAGAAAGCGGAACTGCTGGCCCTCCATGGGCAGATAAATCCTCATTTCCTTTTTAATGTACTGGAGAATATCCGGATGCGCAGCGTATTGAAACAAGAGTATGAGACTGCAGATATGATCGAGCAGCTTGCTGTTATGGAACGACAGTATGTAGAGTGGGGAACGGATATGGTAACTATAGGAGAAGAAAAGAAATTTGTAGAAGCTTATCTGAGATTGCAGAAATATCGTTTTGGAGACCGCCTTTCCTATTCCATAGAAATCCAGGAGGAATGTGCAGGCTATAAAATTCCGAAACTTT
The DNA here is from genome assembly GCF_002161645.1 of Blautia sp. An46. Lineage (NCBI taxonomy): Bacteria > Bacillati > Bacillota > Clostridia > Lachnospirales > Lachnospiraceae > Blautia > Blautia sp. An46. Next base: position 199,064 of record NZ_NFIF01000004.1, read on the forward strand.
CTCTTGTGACTTTCGCAGAAAATTCCTGTGTACACGGGATTGAAGATAAGGCGGCGAAATGCTGGATTTTTGTGAAAGCATATCGGCAGGAAGAAAAGCTTTACTTGGAAGTGGAAGATACAGGAAGCGGTATGCCGGAGTCCTATCTCTATTATCTGCGTGAGAGAATGGAAAACGCAAATATTGAGATGCTTCGGGAAAAAGGAAGAGTAGGTGTGATCAACGCATGCCTGAGGCTGAAGATGCAGACAGAGGGGAATATTCATTTTTCACTGGAAAGCGAGAAAATGGTGGGAACCATTGTGACAATATCAGCGCCTGTGAAATATTTTAGGGAGGGGGATAAAGATGCTGAAGGTACTGTTAGTAGATGATGAGCCTTTTATCGCACAGGGGCTTTCTGTGCTGATAGACTGGGAAAAGTGGGGATATGAAATTGCAGGAATGGTTTATAATGGAAAAGAAGCTCTGGATTTTCTGAAAACCAATGAAGTAGATCTGATCCTGGCAGATGTTAAGATGCCGGTGATGGATGGTATCACGCTTTTGAAAAAAATCAGAGAAGAGAGTGTGTCGGAGGCATTTTTTGTGATCGTCAGCGGCTATGGAGAGTTTTCCTATGCTCAGCAGGCGATTAAATATAAATGTACAGATTATATTTTAAAGCCGGTGCAGAAAGAACAGCTTTCGGAACTTCTGGAGAGGGTGAACCAGCTGTATAACAAAAGAGAGAATGAGAGATCTCAGGAAGAAAAAATGAAACAGGCATATTTTGCACGGTATATGCAGTCCATTTTATTGGGAAGGGGAGACAGGGAAGCCGTAGAGTACATATCCCAGAAAGTAGAAGCGCCTGAAGGGCTTCGCTATGTCTGCCTGGCATTGGAAAGCGGAGAAAAGATTATGGAACCGCAGACCATCAGGTGTGCGCAGAAAGGTGTTTATGCCAGATGCAGACAATACCTGGGAGATGCAGACGGCTATTTTGTTTTTATGGATCTGGCAGGAAGAGAAGAATGGTATGATGTTGGTATGCTTTATGATGTGCATCAGGCCGGGAAAGCAAATATGACAGAAGAAACATTTTTGCGGGCTCTTTTGAATCATGTACAGGACGGGATTGAGATACCTGTCACCGCTTATGTAGGCGATAAAGTAGAGAAAGTTGAAGATATCTACCGCTCTTTTCATACGGCGATAATGGCTCTCAGTTTTCAAAACTTTGATGCAGCTGAGCGCATCCGGTATTATTCAGAGAGAACAACGGAGAAAAGCGGTAAGATCATAAGCGAAGAGATTATAGAAGAACTGCTGAAAGCAGTTGAGGAAAACCATAGGGATAGGATAAAGGGAATTGTAGAAACGGTTTTCCATGAAATAAATGGAGCGGATATGGAACCGGGAATGATACGGATCAATATGAATTATCTTCTTGTGCGGCTGACTCATTTGGGACTGGCCCAGGATGACAGCGTGGATCAAAACGAGATTATTTCTTATATCAGGGAAAATTCCTTTGATACCAAAATGGTACGTGGAAGCCGGGAAAATTTTGAAACGTTTATGCTGGAGTATGCAGACTATCTCAGCGAATTGCGAAGAAATACGCAGGGAAGCGTGCTGGCAAAGGTGGAGAAAGAGATCAGGGAGAATTACTATGAGAATATTACCTTGAAGGAATTGAGTAAAAAATATTATGTAAACAGCGCTTATCTGGGACAGATGTTCCGAAAGCAGTATGGGATCCCCTTTAAAGAATATCTGAACAATTATCGGATTGAAAAAGCAGCGGAGTATCTCCTGCGGACAGAAGATAAGATCTATGCGGTGGCGGAACAGGTAGGATACCGGGATCTGGACTATTTTATCAACCGCTTTATTTCTGTGAAGGGGTGTACTCCCACAAGCTATCGAAAAAAGTTCCGGAATCATACATAATCGCGGAAAATCTAAAGACAGGATATGGTTTAGTGAAAAAAAACTAAACTTTGTCCTGTCTTTTTTCTATTTTTGTCAGGTTGTAACAAAAAGAAGAAATAGATAGAATAATAATATCAAAATTGAAGGAGGAAGCGAGATGAAGAAAAAGCAGATGCTGGCAGCTCTTATGGGAGTTGCAATGCTCTCCACGCTTTTAGCTGGCTGTGGCGGCGGGGACAAAGAGGGCAGTTCTGAGGAGGGAGGAGTAAAAGAATTTACAGCCTTTTTTGCTGTGCCCGGAACGGAGATAAATGATGACAATGAGATTCAACAGAAAATTGCAGAAATTACTGGTGCAAAGTGCAAGGAAACCTGGCTGACCGGACAGACGGCAGAAGAGGCTGTGGGAACTATGATCGCCGGGGGAGAATATCCGGATTTTATTGACGGTGGAGACGGTATGGCACAGCTATATGATGCAGGCGCATTGGTAGCTTTAGATGATTATATTGACGATTATCCGAATATCAAGGAATACTTGACTGATCAGGAATGGGATAAGCTTCGTCAGGAGGACGGGCATATTTATTGGATCAATCAGTTCCAGAACATTTACGGAGAGGAAAAGGCGACGACTCATAATGACGAAGCGTTCTGGATCCAGACCAGAGTCCTGGAGTGGGCTGGCTATCCGGAAGTAAAGACTATGGATCAGTATTTTGATCTGATCGAAGCCTATCAGGAAGCAAATCCGACCATGGAAGATGGTACTGAGAATATTCCATATACCATACTTTGTGAGGACTGGAGATATTTCTGTCTGGAGAATGCACCTCAGTTCCTGGACGGTTATCCAAATGACGGATCAGTTATCGTAGATCCTGAGGAATTAAAGGTGATCGATTATAATACGACACCTACGGCAGTGAAATACTTCCAGAAGCTGAATGAAGAATATCATAAAGGCATTGTAGATCCGGAATCCTTTACACAGACCTATGATGAGTATATCGCAAAACTTTCCACAGGACGTGTACTGGGCATGATCGACCAGTGGTGGAACTTTGCCTATAATGTAAATGATTCCTTAAAGCAGCAGGGACTGGACGAGCAGGGCTGCGATTATGTTCCTCTTCCAATCACTATTGAGGAAGGGATCCAGAATAAGTGGCACTGCTCCGGCAGTGTGTTGAATGAGGCCAGCGGTCTTGCAATCACAACAAGCTGTGAGGATGTGGAGGGTGCCCTTCAGTTTATTAACGACCTTCTGAGCCAGGAGGTTCATGATCTGCGTTACTGGGGTGTAGAAGGAGAAGATTACGAGGTAGATGAAAACGGACTTTTCTACAAGACAGAAGAACAGAGACTTGAGGCATCTGATACTGCTTATAAGGCATCGCACCTGTGTACATATTCCTATTTTCCACAGTATGCAGGAACCAGCAGGGACGGTATTAACGCTATGCAGCCACAGTATCAGCCTACAGAATTTTTCGATGGATTAAGCGATGATGTAAAAAAATGCTTTGAAGCCTATGGCGCAGAAACCTACGTGGATATGCTGGGGACCAGCGAGGCACCGGGCCCATGGTATCCGATGTATTCTTATTCCAATAATATGACTACCAGTACTCCTGGAGGTATGGCGCTGACAAAAATGGGAGAAATCAAGCATGAATATCTTCCAAAAGTTGTTATGGCAGAAGATTTTGATGCAGCCTGGGATGAATATATGGAGGCATATGAAAGCTGTGATCCCCAGGCATTCTTAGATGAGATGCAGGAGGAATTAGACAGAAGAATGGAAGAGGCTGCGAAGTATCAGTAAAGTGTAAAATTCTGAAAGAAATGGGCAGATGTCAGAGAAAGAAAAACAGGGCATCTGCCTGTTTTATAGAAAAGGAGTGAGATTATGGCTTCTATGGCGAAAAGGAGAAGAAAAGAAAATGTAGCGGAACCAACACCGAAGATTACGTGGAAGGAGATCAAAAGGCAGAAGGTTCTGATCTTCTGGTCATTGATCATCGTGATCTATGGGATTATTTTCTATTACCTCCCGCTGGGCGGCTGGGTGATGGCCTTTGAGGATTACAAACCTAAGGACGGGCTATTCCACTCCGCTTTTGTGGGACTTGCAAATTTTAAACAGCTGTTTTCTGATGTGACCTTTGTCCGGGTTATCAGAAATACTCTGGCAATGGGTGTGATCAACCTGGCGGCAACCTTTATCATGGCGATTGTGTTTGCTATTCTTTTAAATGAGGTACAGTCAAAAGGAGGTAAGAAAGTCGTTCAGACAATTTCCTACTTACCCCATTTCCTTTCCTGGATCATTGTAACAGGTATTCTGCATGATGCCCTGTCGGGATCTGGTATTATTAATGAACTTTTGGTAGGATTGCATCTGATTGATGAACCTATAAATTTCTTTGCTCATACAAAGTATTTCTGGCCTATCGTAGCGTTTGCCAATGTGTGGAAAGAGACTGGCTGGAATGCGATTATTTATCTGGCGGCTATCACATCTATTGATCCATCTCTCTATGAAGCGGCCAGTATGGACGGTGCCGGCCGCTGGGCCAAGATTAAACATGTAACTTTACCGGGTATTAAGCCTACAATCATTATCCTGCTTCTTATGAATGTGGGAAATGTATTAAATGCGGGCTTCGAGATCCAGTATCTGCTTGGAAATGGTTTGGTACAGAGTGTATCCCAGACGATTGACATTTATGTGCTGAAATGGGGCATCAGTCAGGGCGATTATGCGATCGGTACTGCCGCAGGTATTTTCAAGAGCTTTGTAAGTATTGTTCTGATCGTCATTGCTAATCAGATTGCGAAGCGTAATGGCGAAGAGAGGCTGTTTTAGGAGGTGCCGAAAATGAAAGAAGTAAAACAGAAAAAATCGAAAGCCCAGAAATCTGTGCCAGATAAGATTTTTGTCGTATTAAATACGTTGTTTATGATTGCCTTTGTGGTTATTACTTTATATCCAGTGCTGAATACATTGGCGATTTCACTGAATGATGGTACAGATGCTCTCCGGGGAGGCATTTATCTGCTGCCGAGAAAATTTACAATGAAGAACTATAATACAGTTCTTCAGAAAAATAATCTGCTTACCGGCGCTTATATAACGGTACTGCGAACTATATTCGGAACGGTTACAGCATTGTTTGCTAATGCAATCCTGGCTTTTATTGTCAGCAGAAAGCGCTTCTTATTTAAACGATCCTTATCGCTATTCTGGGTTATTACCATGTATGTGAACGGTGGTATGATTCCGATATTCTTGCTGTATAAGAACCTGGGACTTACCAATAGTTTCTGGGTTTATGTGATTCCAGGAATGGTAAGTGCCTTTAACATGCTGGTTATCCGTACTTATATGGCAGGGATCCCAGACAGTCTGGAGGAATCTGCCCAGCTGGACGGTGCGGGATATATGACGATTTTTCTGAAGATCATATCTCCGCTGTGCAAGCCAGTATATGCTACAGTAGCCCTGTTTGTGGCGGTAGGACAGTGGAACTCCTGGTTCGATGCCATGCTGTACAACCGTATGAGCCCTGAATTTACAACTCTTCAGTACGAGCTGATGAAGCTGCTGTCTTCTGTAACAAATCAGGGAAGCTCTGCAGAGGCAATGAAAAATGCCATTGGAAGTGTTACGCCTACATCAGTCCGTGCGGCGGCAACGATTCTGACTATGCTGCCAATTATCTGTCTGTATCCATTCCTTCAGAGATATTTTGTGACAGGCCTGACTATTGGCGGGGTAAAAGAATAAGCAGTAAGTCTATAATAAACTGCTGCGTTAAGCTGATATTGAGAACAGACAGATTCTTTGTCATGCTTAATGCGGCAGTTTTATATTACTCTGGATCAGGAGGAGTATCCGGAAAAACAGAAAGGAGATAAAGAAAAGTGGAAGGAGCATTTTATACAGGAAAATATCGGAATTTTTTTGAAGAACAGGGATACAACAGCGAGGAGATCACCAGCCGCCTTGAGAAAATCTTCCAAACAATATTTTATGGGCCAGATGACGAAAGGTTCTATCATGAATCAGGATCTGATATGGGATACCTGGAGGACACAGGAAATCATGATGTGCGTACGGAAGGAATGTCTTATGGCATGATGGTCTGTGTTCAGATGAATAAACAGAAAGAGTTTGACAGGTTATGGAAATGGGTATGCACTTATATGCGGATACAGGAAGGACCAGGAAAAAATTATTTTATATGGTCTTGCGGTACAGATGGAACGCCTAATGCTGATGGTCCGGCGCCAGATGGGGAAGAATTTTTTGCAATGGCTCTTTTCTTCGCCGCTAATCGATGGGGCGACAGAGAAGGGATTTTTGATTACAGTGGAGAGGCCAGAAAAATCCTTCGGGAGTGTATCCATAAGGGAGAACCGGGACATTCCGGAGAGCCTATGTGGAACCGGGACAACAAGTTGATCAAGTTTATTCCCGGTGTGGAATTTACGGACCCTTCTTATCATTTGCCGCATTTCTATGAATTGTTTGCTTTGTGGGCAGATGAAGAAGATAGAATGTTTTGGAGGGAAGCAGCGGGAAACAGCCGGGTATTCCTGCATTTGGCCTGCAATCCGGACACAGGACTCTCACCGGAATATGCGGAATACGACGGCATCCCCCACACAGGTACGGAAGCTCAGTTTGGACGTCATGACTGGTATTACAGCGACGCATACCGGACTATGGCAAATATCGGCCTGGATGCACTTTGGTTCCATCGGGATCCGTGGCAGAAAGAAATTGCAGAAAGGCTGCAGGAATTTTACTGTGTGAGAGAAAAAGACAGTTGGGACGGAGTTTTTCTTATAGACGGGACAAAACTTAAGGAAAAGGCACTACATCCGGTAGCTGTTATTGCGACAAATGCACAGGCCTCTCTGGCAGCGGACGGCCCTTATTCAGGCGAATGTATAAAAAAATTTTGGAATACCCCGCTTAGAAAAGGGAGCCGGCGTTATTATGATAATTTCCTATATATATTTGCATGGCTGGCATTAAGCGGGAATTACAGAATCTGGAAATAAGGTGCAGACCAGGCACTAATTATATGAGAAAAGAGTGAAAAGGACGGGATCATGAGAAATGGAAGGACCTAAAGCACCGAAAGATCCGGAGAAGAAACTGCCGGGATTTTATATTGTACGTGAGAAGGAGATTTTTGGTACAGAGCAGCCGGATAAAAGAGGGGGGCATTTTTTATACGAAAATGATGGAAGACTAATTAACAGCGCCCAGATTTCTGGAAATATTACAGATGAGAGAATACTGGAAGCATTGAAAACAGCAGAAGGATTCCGTAATCTGGTAAAGTGTATCGGTATCTGCGTAGAAGCAGGGAGAGCCTGTAAAGAACTGGAATTTGTTTTTCAGATGTATGGGAAAAAGGATATCTATGGCGGCGGAACTCTTATAACAGGAAGGATACCAGCAGACGGAGTGGAGCATTGGATTTCCCTGTCTGGTATTTCCTGGAGCGAGGATGACAAGGAGCCGGGGCAGATTCAGTTTTATTTTGATATACCGGAACAGACGGCTGTTGTCAGTGTTAAACTTTATGTGGGAGAGGAATGGAAAATACCAGATCAGGGAGAGGAAGATGCAGTGGATCTTTCCGGAAAAGCAGCGGAGAATATGATCGCTCATTCCCTCTTATCTCTGGGAAATCCTTATCGTTTGAAACGAGTCATAGAAAAAGCAAAGAGGGGAGAGACGGTTACACTGGCTTATCTGGGTGGCTCTATCACGCAGGGAGCAGGAGCTGTACCTGTTCACACAGAATGTTATGCAAGGAAATCCTGTGAAGCATTTGCGGAAAAATTCGGGACTGGAGATAATGTACGATATATAAAAGCCGGGGTTGGAGGAACACCTTCGGAACTTGGTATGATACGGTTTGAACGTGATGTTTTAAGAAATGGAGAACAGCCGGATCTGGTAGTGGTAGAATTTGCAGTAAATGATGAAGGCGATGAGACAAAAGGTATCTGTTTTGAAAGTCTTGTGAGAAAGATCCTCGGGCTACCGTGGAATCCAGCAGTGGTACTTTTGTTTTCTGTATTTGCCAATGACTGGAACCTTCAGACCCGGCTTGCGCCAGTGGGGGAACGTTACGGGCTGCCGATGGTCAGCGTATTAGAGGCGGTATCGCCACAATTTTCTCTTAAAAGAGAAGAAGGCCGGGTGATTTCAAAAAACCAGTATTTTTATGATATGTTCCATCCTACAAATCTGGGACATACGATCATGGCAAAATGTCTGGGATATCTTTTTGATAAGGTGAATGAAGGGGACGCCGGACAGGATGATACAGATGGAAGTCTGCTGGAGAGAGATCCGGTTTATGGAAAGGACTTTGAAAGAGTAAGGCTCTTGGACAAAAAGGAACTCTGTTCAAAAGCCAGGATCTCAGAAGGGAGCTTTTGCGGTACGGATCAGAAACTGCAGGAGGTTGAGATTGATATGGATATACATGGAACTCCCCAATTTCCCTATAACTGGCAGTATACCGGCCAGACAGAAGAGACAGAGCCTTTCACTCTGAACATCTTATGCCGGGCTTTGCTTTTGATATTTAAAGATGAAGGAGAAAACGATACAGGTAAAGTAAATGTTTTTGTAGATGGTCATTATAAAATGACGGCAGATCCCAGGATAAATGGCTGGTTGCACTGCAACACGGCAATCTTATTCTCCGAGGCAGAGAGCAGGGAGCATATAGTGGAAATCCTTCCGGCGCCGGGGGAAGAGAAGAAAAAATTTACAATCCTGGGATTTGGCTATGTATTATAAAAGGAGGAACACGATGACAAAAGTAGAAAATCCTGTGCTGAGGGGATTTTATCCAGATCCTTCCATATGCAGAGTAGGAAAAGATTTTTATTTAGTAAATTCCAGCTTTGCCTATTTTCCTGGCGTCCCTATATTTCACAGCAGGGATCTGGCGCACTGGGAACAGCTTGGAAATGTGCTGGATCGGTCTTCTCAGCTTCCACTGGAAGGTGATGAAATATCCAGAGGCATTTTTGCTCCTACCATACGATTTCATGAGGGATTTTTTTATCTGATCACTACAAATATTGACCAGGGAGGAAATTTTATTGTTCGGACAGAGGATCCCAAAGGGCCCTGGTCGGAACCATATTATCTGGGACCGCAGGCTCAGGGGATCGATCCCAGCCTTTTCTTTGATGAAGACGGAACCTGCTACTATGTTGGGACCAGGCCGGATTCAGATGGAGTAAAACACAATGGAGATTGGGAAATCTGGCTGCAGGAACTGGATCTGAAGGAGATGAAGCTGATAGGAGAGAGCCGGCGTATCTGGAAAGGTTTTGCCCGTTCTGTGATCTGGCCGGAGGGCCCTCATCTGTATAAAAAAGATGGATATTATTATCTGATCTATGCAGAAGGAGGAACAGGATATGAACATTCGGTGATGGCCGCAAGAAGCTCCAGCCTTCAGGAGCCTTTTGAAGCATGTCCAAGGAATCCGATACTGACACACCGGCATTTAGGAAAAAATTTTCCGGTGACCTGTGTAGGACATGGTGACTTGTTTGATGATGAAAATGGAGAATGGTATATGGCTGTGCTGGCCTGTCGGACACTTCACGGCGGGAGCAGCCTGGGAAGAGAGACATTTCTGGCAAAAGTAGATTGGGAAGACGCCTGGCCGGTTGTCAGTCCGGGAAGCGGCCTTTTGGAGAACTTTCTGGAGATTCCCCTGAAGGAACACCGCTTTGCAAAAGAAGCTCAGGAAGAACTGCTGCTTCATTTTGGGGAGGAGAAATTGGACCCCCGTTTATTGGGGGTATGCCGAATACCGGAAGAAAACTATTCTTTAGAAGCCAGAAAAGGATATCTGCGTCTTTATGCCAGAAAGGCGCAGGCAAAGGAAAATACAGCTTTTTCGTATCTGGGTGTTCGTCAGAACTCCTACTCTATGCATATATCTACGAGACTGGAGTTCGAGCTGGATCAAGAGGGGGATGCCGTAGGGCTTTTGCTATTTCAAAACCAGAAAAATCATCTGAAAATGGAAGTGATAAAAACAGAAGAAAAATTTGTTTTTCGTGTAACGCAGGTGGTTCAGGGACAAGAAGAAATCCTGGCAGAAAAACAGATACAGAAGAAAGAGCTGGAAATACATCTGAAAACAGAAAATCAGAAAGCAGGAATCTTTCTGGACCAGGGAAAAGGAAGAGTGCCGGTAGCAGAAGGGATTTCTTTGAAATATTATACGACAGAATCCTCTGGCGGGTTTGTGGGCTGTACCATTGGGCCATATGCGTCCACTTATGGAAAAGAAAGCAGTTCATGGGCGGACTTTTCATGGCTTTGCGCTATTGGCAGATAAAACTCCCCGGCCCATTTTAGAAATCCAGAGAAAAGTCCGCCATTTTCCGGAACTGGGAGGGAGTACAGTGGTTAACCTCTTTAAATGCGCGGTTAAAGGAGGAAAGATTGGAAAAACCTGACCGCATAGCAATCTCCAGTATGGAAAGAGAGGAGTTTTCCAGCAGTTCCGCAGCCTTTGCAACACGCAGGGATGCAATATATTCCGGGAAGGACATCTGATAGTGTTCCTTGAAAATCCTGGAAAAATAATATTTGCTGAATCCGGCAAATGCCGCTGTTTTTTCCAGGGTGATCTTTTCTGTGCAGTGCTCATATATATAGTTGGTAACAGAATCAAACTTTTGATCTTCGGCTTTCTGACGGGGAGTTTTCCGGTCAGAAAGCTGATTTTTTATACATAGATTGAGATTGCCTACTATGATAAAAAAATGCAGTAAAAGCTCATACATATGCAGTTCTTTAAAGGGGAGGTCTTTCTCGCTGTATTCCAGTATTTTTAAAAGAATAGAAAGGGGATTTTCTTCAAAACCGGGATCTTGGGCCTGAAATATACAAGAACCATACAGGATCCGGCGGTATTGGACAAAATCGTGGAACTGCTGAAGCACAGTGTTTGGAAACTGGATGATCAGATGAGGATGTCCTGGAGATCTTGTAATGGCATGGAGTGTCCGGGGAGGAATCAGTGCGATGGAGTTTTCATCCAGGGCATAAGTTTCATTGCCTATCTGGACAGAGTAAGGATCTGAGAGTGGGGCGATGATCTCAATAAAGTTATGCCAGTGGGTAGGAAAAGAGCTGAAGAAGTCGCCGTAAGAAACGTTAATGGTCATATTATGACCGAAAGCCCAGGGTTCGGACAGATCAGAATTTATCATAGCGGAACGCTCCTTTTTCATTTATAGCAGTTAAACAATAAAAGAACAAATTTAATATAACAAAAATTGCTGAAAAAATACAGAGAAATCTTTTGATAACAGGAAATTTTTTGTATGAATACAGAAAATCAGAGGATATAAGAGGAAAAGTACGCAAAAAAAACATTGAGA
>NZ_NFIF01000040.1:0-7961 GCF_002161645.1 Blautia sp. An46
GATTGAAAGTCCATAGGTAGTGGCTACCCGGACGCTCACTTTGTTCAATTAGGCCAAATCGAAAATGGTGTAAACGAAGAGGCAGTTCACTGGAATGCCAAAACTGCTTTTTCGTTTACACCATCATCGATTCTAACCTAAAGAATTGTCTATTCTAGTTCTTAAGATCCTCTTTCCTTTTATCTTCAAAATATTCTTTCAATGCATCTTTTACTGCCTGTTTGACAATAAAATATAGACCTAATATTACAATAAGTACCGCTATCACAATAATTGGCAGCCATTCCATATTTACCTTTCTCCTTCCATATTTACCGCAATTTCAGTTTATCTATGTCTAGTTTTCACCAAAAAAATTTCTTCTAATAGACATGTTTGTCCATCTCATAAATACCAAGTTATCATACCAGTTTTGTTTATTATAATACCCCGGCTTTTCCCTGTCATTTTCTTTCTGCTGTTCCCAGATCAACTGCTATGGACAGGCCGATTCCTATACCGGCGCAAACCAATAACATGCCTATCATTTTTCTCTGAATGATCAGACACAAACCTATGGTCACAAGTGTTAAAGCAAGTATTATGGATGCGATGAAGCAAATCTTTTGCCACTTTCCTTTTCTATGTCTAAAATATTCTTTTCTTTTTTCACTAATTTTATTTTCTGCTTTATATTCAATAATGCCTTCTATCAGCGCTTTTATGATATCTTTAATAAGTTCCATGATAATCTCCTGCAAATTATTCTGTGCTTTCCTCAAAATCGCTTTTATAGCAAAGATAATTAAAACCAGCTTATTTTTTCATCTTTAAATTGAGGCTTGTCTCCATTTTGATAAGGATTATAGTTATTTCGATTACACCCAAATTCGGTCAGGGATCTTATTTTATTATCAGTTGTCCATTTAATTAAGGACATTCCGTCAAATTCCTCTTTTCCTCCTGTACGCATTTCGTTTTTGAAATACCACTCTGCTATAGTTTGGTCATCTTTATGGAAAAACTGCTTTATCTCCCAGCTGATAACTTTCCCCCGTGTATTCCATTCATGAAACCAATGTTTCACTGTTTTGCGGTCTTCATACTTAGGACCCCAACTCTCTGTATAGACCACATCTTCTGTGAAAATCTCGTCAATACCTAAATCCTGTTGTGTAAGCCACATATCAAACCATAAACGGATAATTTTTTCTCTTTCATTCATAATGGCGCCTCCAAAAACTCCACTTCAACAGATAATTTTCTGACATTCTCCTCTGATCAATACTGTTTGTCCATCTGCTAATTCGATCAAATCCTTCTTTGATATTTCTCCACAAGGACTTCCTTTTTCAGCATGGGGTATCAAGGGATTTGCCAGATAGCCCAAACTATCGGCAAAATTTCCTGCTGCGATCATACTGCCTGCGCTTATCCCCAGATATACCAGCCCCTTTTCAATGGCCTGTTTTAGCGGTTCCGAAAGCCCTGTCCTATTTACTTCATCCATAAGTCTCCGGGCATTCCCGCCGCAAAAGGCGATCACATCATACTGAGCCAGCTCCCGGGCATTCATTAATCGAAGCTGATCCGGTATATTCCGGACATAGCTTGAATAGGTTCTTTTGTATCCATCAGAAAGCAAAAGCGCCAGATCATAAATGAGGATATTATTTACCGATATCCCCATATTCATAAGACGCTCCATACATACGATAATACCTTCTCTCGCTCCATCATTCTCCACTGCTGCAGATGGAACCAAAATCGCTTTTGTGTCAATCGGTTCTTTTCCAACGCATTTCCAAAACAATGATGTAATTTTTTCGTTTAAACCGCTTGAGGTCAAAAAAAGAGTTCTCATGAGTCTGCTTCTCCCTTTTATACAATAATATTCAGGATTTATCGCTCCACAACAATAGTCAGCATAACTAAGTCTTCATTTCCGGTGTTGATGATACTATGCTCTGATCCTTTTGGACAGATGTGACAAGTCCCCGGATTAAGGATTTCTTCTGTTCCGTCACAAACTGCTTTACCGGTTCCTGAAAGAATATAATTGATGTCGTCACTTGTGGGATGACTATGCATGCCGATGGAACCGCCGGCATGTATGGCACAAGGAATGATCTTACCTTTGTCATCCATATACATTCTGGCCGTCATCTCGCCTGTGCCATTGTTCATTCCCGGCATATGTATTTCCTTTAACTCATTAAAATCAATTAACATTTCAATTTCTCCATATCGTATATGATACTTATTGATTATATTATATCCCATTAACTCTATTTTCTAATTCGGATTTACCAGCGTGTCATGTTTTTCCTAAACTTGTTTGTATAAGACTGTTTTAATTCATCTGCAGTTATTCCATAACAAAGAAGAACATCATTATAATACATAAGAACATCTGCAAGTTCTTCGATAAGTTGTTCCCGCAAAGTGTCATCTGAAACAGCATTTTCACTGCCGTTCTTTTTAATGATATCAATTACTTCTCCGATTTCACCTATCATCCAGAGTAATTTATTTTTCCCTGTTTCAGGAGAAATCGGTTCCCATTTATCTTTATATTTATCCTGCAATTCTTTTTGCATTGCTAACATTTCATTTAATCCAAAATCTGCCATAAATAAGCTCCATAAATTTATCTGTTTCCGGTTTTTATGTATTCTATCAGTGCTTCCACATCCTCAAAGTCGTCATAGTCCCCATTTATGCCATCACGGTGGTAAACAATTCCATTGGCCTCGTTTTTTTCCAGACAGTCCAAAAGATATGCTTCACCATATCTTTTAACAAATAATGTAAAAGCATAGGGTTTTATTTTGCCTAATAATCCTTTTCTGCACTCTTCATCGCATTCATAACAATGTTGTTTTTCTTTTTCAATAGAGCATTTTCTGTTTTCGCACCAGTCTTTGTCCGGACATTGACCTGAATCACAGCCGGAACAGGCTGCGTTTTCAGAACATAAACAACAGGCCAGTCCGCAGCGTGCAATTCCTAACTCCCGTTTCATAACAATTCCTCCAAGCTTCCGTTTTCTTTTCATGTCTTATATACTGTCAATCATATTTTTCAATGTTTATTGTACCAATTGCCGACAGATTTGGCTCGCCGGTAACCAGATCCTGAGGCGCTGGTATCAGCATCATAAAGCCTTCTTTTCCATATCTTTGTGCATAGCCCTGGGCATATTCTTTTTCTACAGAAATATGCAGTACTTGTCCGATAACCATAGCCGTAATTCCTACACCGCTTAGATCCTTTGTCTCTTTCAAGGTACATTCTATATTGATAAAAGCCTCTTGAATAGCCGGTGCATGAATCGTTTTTCCATTGGAAAGTGTAAAGCCTCCCACAGCAAATTCATCGGTTTCCATATCGTTGTGATGAATGGTATCTACCAGTTTATCGTAATAGCATATAGGCAGAAAATTTATACAAAAACATTTTTCCCTTTGAATATTGGCGTAGGTATGGGTATGTTGATACAGATTCCCCATTACGGCAAAAAAGGCAGTTTTATCTCCATGAAAACAACTCCATGAATGAAAGCAAACATTTGGCTCTCCGTTTTCTTTCCATGTAGTAATTGCAAATAAAACTGTCGGTATTCCAGCCGTCACCTCAAAATGTGAAAACAAGTCAAATTCTTCCGGATAGGAAGGTTTAAAATATTTTGGAAAGTCTTTTCCGATTTCTATTTTCAATCGATCACCTCCTGGATTGCATATGTCAAATCAGCTTAAACACCATTTTGCAATATCTTCAATCAATTTTGTAGGTAGTTCTCTATCATAAGGAAAATATATTGCATTTTTCTTAGTAACAACTTCTTCTAACTCCAGTGCAAACTTTTCAATAGCTTTAATCCCTACATAAAAGCTGACGTGCTTTTTACAAGCAGAAAAGGAAATGGATTTTCCTTCTTTCTCATAATACGGCATACTCCATAATATACGTTCATTTACACACGGAACACTTTTTTGTAATATGATCATCATTTCTGTTAAATGAGAACGTGTCTCTATGGGCTGCGAATTTATATATTCTAATACTGTTTCCGGTGCTTTCCCGCAGTAATGACCTTGATTTGTTCTTTTAAACTCCCTCCCGCATTTTGGGCATATCCACATATTCTGTTTCCTCCGCAAATTCCAAACTGTCGGCCTGTTTTTTTCTTCATTATAACATTGGTTTATTTCCCTGTCATTTTATTTCTCGCTCATGCAAAAAGAGAGCGGAACATCAGCTGCCTAAATGGATATTCTCAGTCCGGGCGCATCTGTCTGAAGCAAGGTAAAGGGGAATAGCCGCAAACTGTGCAATAACCGATATAATTACCATGGCAGGAATGCTCATATCATAAAGCACACCCATGATCCAGCTTCCAAGGAACCAGAAGATACCAAAGGAACATTCAAAAATGCCATATCCCGTGGCCCGGCAGTCTTTAGGAACCATAGAAGTGACCACAGCTTTCAGGATAGATTCCTGAGCGCCCATCCCGATTCCCCAAAGAGCTACACCCAGCAGGAGCATATGGATAGAGTGAATGGAAAATACAAAAACAGCAAACACACTGGAAAGCAGCGTAGAAATCATCAGTGCCTTTACGCCGATCTTATCATAAAGATGCCCGAATACAAGAGCGGCTGCAGCATCTACTAACATCGCACCGGCATAAAGCAAAGGAAGGGTTCCCTCTGTTACCAGCGAAGATGTCTCTGCCAGACTGGCCGCCAGGCCGGTATAAGTCCTGGAAACATGCATAATGATAAGGGAATAGTCAATAAATCCAAAAGCAAAACAGCTGATCCCTGCAATATATAGTACAAAACTTTTTCTCATGCGGAAAGGAACGTGTTCTTTCGGCTCAGGCTCAAATTGTTCCGGATTTGGGAATCTGCGCCGGGTAACAAGGAGCAGAACCAGCGTAATAGCACCAGGAATAGCAAGCACCCCAAAGCAGAAAGCATAGGTCTGAAAGACATCTCCCTCTGTCCGAAAAAGCATTACCAGGTATAGCAGTACCGGTCCTAAAAAAGCGCCGATCTGATCTAACAGTTCCTGCAGGCCGAAGCTCTTTCCGACACCTTCCTGAGATGCCGCAAAGGACATAATCGTATCTTTTGCCGGTTTCTTAATAGCTTTGCCCATCCGCTGAATGAGCAGCAACAGACATGCCCATACCCATCCATGCTCTCCTACCAGAGCCAATGCCGGCACTGCCAACACATCCAGTACATAGCCAAAGATTGTAATCGGCCAATACTGCCGGGTTTTATCCGTAAGTTTTCCGAATACATATCGCATAGAATATCCGACCAGTTCTCCCAAACCGGAGAAAAAGCCAATCGCACCGGCAGAAGCTCCCATGACAGACAAATACGCTCCCCGGATACTGGAAGCGCCCTCATGGGTCATGTCAGAGAACAGACTGACGATTCCAAACAGAATGAGAAATACCATTGCCTGGGACAGATGTTTTTTCTTTTGACTGACATCCATATCCATATTACTCACACTCCCTTATGCGTGCTGTCATCTCAGGAAAATCGGCTTTGCTTTCTTCTTTGCACCGATGATAAAGAATATCCAGCAGATGCGCAAACTCCTTCTGCTCCTCCTTTGAAAGTGGTTCAATAAGCCATTCATAAAACAGAGCCTCAATGTGGGCTTTGGAATTTTTCAGGCTCTGGGCCTGCTCCGTAGGAAAAATAAGCTGGCTGCGCCCATCTGCCGGATTATTTTCTCTCCGAAGGTAACCCTTTGCCTCCAGATTGGCAGTCTGCTTTGCCACAGCCCCTTTGTCTGCCCCTAAGATTTTACTTATTTCCGCTTGCGTGATGCCGGGCCTTTTCCGTACAACATGAATGAGATCGAACTCCGCAGTGCCGACCCCTTCTGCTTTCATCATCCGGGAAGTAAACTTCCCCACCTCCCTGGCTATTTTTGTAATCTGACGCTGTGTGATATCCACATTGATCCCTCCTTAAAAAAGATGTACTATCAACTAATTAGATGATAGTACATCTTTTTTTACCAGTCAAGATGATCATGTTCTGCAAACTGCTCAATCTTTTTTCCTTGTCAAAAATATCCCGGCAATTGCCCCTATAAGGATAATCGGTGCTAATCTGACAAACAGCCATTCAGCTGCGTGATAAATCACTCCGGCAACAGCTAATTCAGGATCACTATAATCCCAGCCCAAGTATGGACTATTTAATACTAGTAAAGCTGCAAATATTATCACTATACCACACGCAATGAAGATAAATAGCCACTGAAGCATTTTCCGTTTTGCTGCCGCCTTTTTTGCAAGCTGCAAATTTATAACCTCCAGTTTTTCAGAAATTGCTTTTAAATCATTCCTTTTCGGCTCAGCAATCGTTTCTCCAAGCAAAGTGCTTACGGGCGTTTCAAGGACTTCCGATATAGAGATTAACATATTCGAATCAGGGACTGACAGTCCGGTATCACATAGTTAAAGATATTGGTATCATTCAATCAATTTTGCCGATAAAGCGGTAGAAGATTTCTACCTCCTGTTCCCGGCTTCCGTCCTCACCTTTGACCGCTTCATGGACAACGATTTTTTCAATCAGCATATTCAAAAGTTCGGCGGTCAGTTCTGTTGGATTGACGCACTCTTTCATCAAGGCAATCCATTTTTCTGCGTCTACGGCGTTCTGGCTTTCAGTGGCGATAGCGGATTGAAGCTGTTCAATCTTTTCGTCCAGTTCAGCCTGTTCGCTTTGGTACTTCCCGGACAGCATAGAGAAGTTGTATTCCGTGATACGCCCCGCCGCCCAGTCCTCATACATCCGGGCAAACAAAGTATCGACTTCGGCTTTTCGCTTCTCTGCCTTTTTCAGTTCTGCGGCCTGCTTCTTTCTTGCGGCAGCCTGTCCCTTATCAGTGGCATTTAACAGCTGCTTCAAGAGCCGTTCTTCATCATGCTGTACCAGCCCCGACCAGTATTGCAGACGGGAGAGGACATAGGCATAAAGCACATCATAACGGATATAGTGCATGGAGCATTGGCGTGTGCCCTGCCCGTACTTGCTACAATGATAATGGCCGTAAGGCTTGCTGTTCTGCCTGTTCTCCCCATAGGACAGCGACCAGCCGCAATCCGCACATTTTACCAATCCGGAAAAAATCTGCGTTGTACCATCCTTGCACTTCCTGCGGCGGTTTGCTATCTGCTCCTGTACCTGCCGGAAAACCTGCTCGCTGATAATCGGCTCCTGCGTGTTCTCCACCCGCACCCATTCACTTTGGGGCTTGCGTACCCTCCGCTTGTTCTTAAAGGAAATGTTCGTTTCCCGGTAATGAATGGTATGGCCGATATAGGTTTCGTCTTTCATAATGCTCTTGACCTGGGCTATCGTCCATGCGTAGCTTTTTTCCTCCGGCGCACCCGCATAGATGTTTGCAAAAGTCCCGTCACGCTGGAAGTTGATAAATCCCGGTGTGGGAACCTTTTCCGCAATCAGTATTCTTGTGATACTGGCCGCCCCTCTGCCATGAATAGCAAGGTCAAAAATCTTCTCCACTATCCAGCGGGTTTCCTCGTCGATTATCAGCTTGTTTTTGATTTCCGGGTGTTTCCTGTACCCGATGGGAGCATAGGCGCCGATACGCTGTCCTGTGGCAAACTTTGCTTTGAAAGCGGCCTTTACCTTGCGGCTTGTATCTTTCGCAAACCATTCATTGAACAGGTTTTTGAACGGGACAAAATCGGAAAGCCCTTTCTCTGTGTCCTCATTCTCCGCAACGGCGATGTAGCGAACCCGTTTCTCCGGGAACAGAAATTCCAGATAGTAGTCCATCATCACATGTTCCCGCCCGAAACGGGACAGGTCTTTCGTGACAATGCAGTTTACTTTTCCGGCTTCCATATCGTCCATCATGCGCTGAAAATCCGGCCGTTCAAAGTTCGTCCCCGACCAGCCATCGTCCAC
>NZ_NFIF01000041.1:0-5773 GCF_002161645.1 Blautia sp. An46
GTTGACAACCCTGGATGCACTATATCTGTCCGAAAAGGAGGTTGAAAATCTCTTCAAAAACTGTATGCTGCTTGACTCCTGAGTACTAGGTTTGGAGAAAAACGACGGAAGTCAGGTATCATATACGTCTGGTTAATTCAAACATTTGTTCTGTTATTTGTTTAAAAAGTAAATATTCAGCCATATGTCTTAGAAATGCTGCAAAAAATGGAGCTGCCCTAGAGCAGCTCCAAAAACCCCTACCTTTCCTTTGGTTCCTTACCACAGGATGAACATATATACTGCATGATATCTCTTCTCGTCACAATACCAATAAAATTCTTCTGGTCATCTACAACGGGAACAAAATTCTGCCGCATAGCTTTTTCCATCAGATCCTCCATATCAGAGTCCACTCTTACAGGAGCATAATCCATGCGTCTTTTAAAGGAAGTAATTGGGACATCCTCAGCGGCTTTCATATTCAGCGAACTGCGGTTTCTAAGTCCCCATAATATATCTCCTTCTGTAAGTGTCCCTACATATTTGCCCCTATCATTGATAATGGGGATACAGGAATATCTGTGGGCTTCCATTTTCTCCAGAGTCTGACCCAGTGTATAAGAATCATGTATATATGTAACGTCTTCCTTGGGGGTAAGAAAAAATAGTATGTTCATAATACCCTCCACATAATTTACTCTTTTTCTATTCTGACACATTCGGAGGAAGAAATCCAGTGAAAAGCTATAAACATTTATAAAAAATCTATTAATAACTTTCAGGTCAGTTTTATCAGTCAAAAATAAAATCTGAGAGCACTTGATTGCTTACCAGAATTCCTGCCTGGGAAAGCCGTATTCTGTCCTTGGATGCTTCCAGCATCCCATTTTCCAGATGTTTCTCCAGGGCTTTTTCATAGACCATATCCAGTTCTCTCCCGAAGGTCCTGCGGAATTCTTTTCTGGATACTCCTTCTGTTTTTCTCAGGCCCAGAAACATAAATTCTTCCATCTGGCGAGGTTCTTCCAGAAATTCCACCTCTTCCCGAAGTCTTTTGGGATTCTGGCTGCCCTCTATATATTTTTCCCAGTCTCTGGTATTAGACATCCGGATATTATGGACCATAGAAGCAGCTCCCAGCCCCAGCCCCAAATAATCTTTCCTCTCCCAGTAACGCAGATTATGCCGGGACTTCCTGGATGGTCTGGCGTAATTAGATATTTCATACTGCTCAAAGCCATGTTCTTTTAAATACTTCCCTGTCCACAGATAAATTTCTCTGGAGGTCTCTTCATCCGGCAGAAGCTCCTCATGCTCTCCATATTTCTCATAAAATTCTGTTCCCTTTTCAATGATCAGCTGATATACGGAAATATGTTCCAGAGGCGTTTCCTGAAGGATTTCCAGTTCTTCTTTCCATTCTTCCAGCGTCTGTCCGGGAAGAGAGGAAATCAAGTCTGCACTGATATTATCAAAGCCAGCCTCTCTGGCCATTCTGTAGCTGTCCAGAAAGTCTCCATAGGTATGGATTCTCCCCAAAAGCTTCAGGTTCTCATTTTTCACAGACTGGAGTCCAATACTCAGACGGTTGATCCCCAGCTCTCTATACAACAGCAGCTTTTCTTTCTGGGCGGTTCCCGGATTCATCTCCAGGGTAATTTCCGCATCTTTTTCTACCCGGAAGGTATCCCGGATTTTCTTCAGTATCCTTTCTGTCTGTTCTCCTTCAAGAACAGAAGGTGTCCCTCCGCCAAAAAACACCGTAGAAACCCGGTAGTCTTTGGCAAATTCACTGTAACTGCTGATTTCTTTTTCCAGGGCCTGAACATAAGCCTCTCTCTCTTCATCGCTGCCTTTCCAGGAGAGGAAATCGCAGTATGCGCATTTCTTTACGCAGAATGGGATATGAATATATAGTCCTAAATCTTTTTTCATGATAATTCTCCCAGAGCTTATTTATCGTCCAGTTTCAGCACGCTCATAAAGGCTTTCTGCGGAATCTCCACATTACCGATCTGGCGCATCCTCTTCTTTCCTTCCTTCTGTTTTTCCAGCAGCTTTCTCTTACGGGAAATATCACCGCCGTAACACTTGGCAAGTACATCTTTCCTCAGCGCCTTTACTGTCTCTCTGGCAATGATCTTGCTTCCGATTGCCGCCTGAATAGGAATCTCAAAAAGCTGTCTTGGGATTTCTTCTTTCAGCTTTTCGCACATCTTTCTGCCTCTGTCATAGGCAGAACCGGAGAACACAATAAAGGACAATGCGTCTACTTCTTCTTTATTTACCAGAATATCCAGCTTCACCAGATCGCTCTGCTCATATCCAAGCATCTCATAGTCAAAAGACGCATAACCTCTGGAGCGGGATTTCAGAGCATCAAAAAAGTCGTAGATAATCTCATTAAGAGGCAGGTGGTAATGAAGAAGAGCTCTGGTGGTCTCCATATATTCCATTCCCTGGTACTGTCCTCTTCTCTCCTGGCAAAGCTCCATAATGGGACCGATAAACTCTGTGGTCACCATAATCTCCGCTTTTACCATAGGCTCTTCCATATATTCAATCTCTGAAGGATCTGGAAGATTGGATGGATTTGTCAGTTCTATTACTTCTCCGTTAGTCTTGTGAACCTTGTAGACAACCCCTGGAGCTGTCGTTACCAGGTCCAGGTTATATTCCCTTTCCAGTCTTTCCTGGATGATCTCCAGATGAAGGAGTCCCAGAAAACCGCAGCGGAAGCCAAAGCCCAGAGCTATAGAGGTCTCTGGTTCAAAAAACAGTGAAGCGTCGTTAAGCTGCAGTTTTTCCAATGCATCTCTCAGATCTTCATACTTGGCCCCGTCTGCCGGATATACACCGCAGAATACCATGGGATTTACTTTCTTATAACCGGGAAGAGGTTCCCCACAGGGATTTTCCTCATCTGTGATAGTATCTCCCACCCGGGTATCCTTTACATTTTTAATGCTGGCAGTAATATAGCCTACCATTCCTGCTGAGAGCTCCTCACAGGAAATCAGCTGTCCGGCGCCGAAATAGCCTACTTCCACTACTTCTTCCACTGCTCCTGTAGCCATCATACGGATCTTGGTACCTTTCTTCACTGTTCCTTCCATAATCCTGCAGAATACGATAACGCCTCGGTAGGAATCATAGATAGAATCAAAGATCAGAGCCTGAAGAGGATTATCCGGACTCCCTTTCGGCGCCGGCACTTTCTTTACGATCTGCTCTAATACTTCATCAATATTCAGTCCTGTTTTAGCTGAAATCTGAGGGGCATCCTGAGCTTCAATTCCGATCACATCCTCGATTTCGTTGATCACCCTTTCCGGTTCTGCACTTGGCAGATCGATCTTGTTGATTACCGGAAACACATCCAGGTCATGGTCCAGGGCAAGATACACATTTGCTAAAGTCTGGGCTTCAATCCCCTGGGCAGCATCCACTACAAGAATCGCTCCGTCACAGGCTGCCAGACTTCTGGACACCTCATAGTTGAAGTCCACGTGTCCCGGCGTATCGATAAGATTAAAAATATATTCCTCTCCGTCTTTTGCCTTATAAACCGTACGGACAGCCTGGGATTTGATCGTAATTCCTCTTTCCCGTTCCAGATCCATATTATCCAGAACCTGTGACTGCATCTCCCGTTCTGTAAGCAGACCGGTCCTTTCAATAATACGATCCGCCAGGGTGGATTTCCCATGGTCTATATGTGCAATAATACAAAAATTACGGATTTTGTTCTGGTCTATTGCAGGCATAAATGTTCCTCCTGTAAGTATATATCTTCTCTCATTATAATCTAAAATCTATACATTTAATATTTTTAACGTATGCTCTATTCCCTTTTCTGCCGGATAATTTCCTACCCATCCTAATGACTCTATTTTTCTGCTGTCTAAAACCTGTCGTTCTATAGGAGAGCGTTCCTGAAGCGCTGTCAGGTCAGGGTTCTCAAAAACCACCTTTCGTCCTGAAAACTCAGCAACCAGTCTGGCAAACTCAGCAATTGTTAATCTTGAATCTTTATTTGCTATATTATAGGCTTCTCTTGGAGCCCCATTCAGCAAAATCGTCAGAAGCGCTGAAACACAGTCTGCCACATAGCAGTATGACCGCATCTGGTTTCCAGCACTTTTTAAAATAATATCTTCCCCTTTCAGGGCATTTCTTATAAATTGTGCTGTCGCCCTATTATCTCTGTCTGACATGTTAGGGCCATAGGTGTGACAGGGTCGGGCAATCACCACATCCAGACCATACTGCTGACTATAAGAACAGCATAGGGTTTCCGCTGCCCTTTTTCCCGACGGATAACAAGAGCGAGGCTCTAAAATATTTATATATCCGCTGTAATCCTCGGAAAATTCTTTTTCCAAAGAATTTCCCTGTCCATATATTTCTCCTGAAGATACATATAGAAATCTTTTTGCTCTATGCTCTCTTCCATACTCCAGCAGCCGATAAGTTCCCAGCACATTGCTCATTAAAGTTTCTACCGGTTTCTCCCGGAAGGCGGCGGGATGCGCATTACTTGCTCCGTGTACTACATAATCTACATCAGCATTAAGTTTTAATGATTCATTGATATCTCCCTCAATAAAAATTAAATTTTCTGTTTTTACTCCACAGAAACGTTCCTGGAGCCGCTCCCTATCCCTTCCCAGTGCATAAACTGTAATATTGGTATCTGAAATTTTGTTGGCAGCAAGGAACAGATCCACCATATAGGAACCAATCAGCCCGGTAGCCCCGGCAATCAGTACAGAAGAACCATTTAACTTATTCCAGTCCTTAACCTGCTTCATTGCCTGTTCTAAATCCGCTTTATATACTTGACTGTCATATAAAAAATGCATTATCCTTACTCTCCGTTACAATTATGGTTTGTCAGTCTTTCAGCCAGTCTGCCCTTTTTGCCAGCAAAAGGGCCTTAAATATATCAATGTCATCCACTGTAGTCAGTTTAATATTTTTTTCTGATCCCATAGAAAAATGAACCTGTTCTCCCATTTCAATCATCAAAGTACAGGACGCAACGGAATTTGTTATTCCCTTTTTAAGTGCTCTCCTGTGCAGATCGCAGATTTTTCCCAGGGGAAAGCCCTGGGGTGTCTGGGTTCTTTTTAAATGATCTCTTGGATAACTTCCCGTAGAAGATAAGCCATCTTCTGTTTGAAGCATTGCCTCAGCACAGGGAATAGTCGCTATAGCACAGCCGAATTTTTTTGTCTTCACTATACAGTCTGAAATGATATCCGCTGAAACCATAGGACGTATGGAATCATGAATCAGCACAATATCTTCAGGTCCATAGTGTTTTTCTAATTCAAACACGCCATTTCTAATAGAATCCTGGCCATTTTTTCCTCCTGGGACTACATATTTCAGTTTTTCAATATTAAACTGTTTTGCATAGGCCCACAGGACCTGTTCCCAGCCTTCAATACATACTACTGCAATCGCGTCAATGTCTGCATGTCTCTGAAAAGCCTCCAATGTGTAAATAATAACTGGTCTTTCATTAACTGACAGAAATTGTTTTGGAATACTCTGATGCATCCTTGCTCCAGATCCCCCCGCTATGATAAGCGCTATATTTGCCATAATCCTTTCTCCTAGTATAATAATGGTGTAGTCAATAATGACTACGGGTTAATAGTTGCAAAGTCTAAATGAATAACTGAAGGAGGGATTCTCTCTCCATCAGAAGTTATTGTTTCCTTACCGTGTCTGTGGCTTCCATGATGCACCAAGTCTGATCATGAGGTATAATCACTGAGGC
>NZ_NFIF01000042.1:0-4412 GCF_002161645.1 Blautia sp. An46
GAGAATTTTCGGAAGATGATGAAGGGAACCTGACATAGGGTTCCCTTGTATAAAATATACATAGACCTCCATTCTATTTCTTGGTTTTATGTTGACTTTTTTGTGAAATCAGTATAAAACCTGACTTTCAGAGTTAGATGGCAAAAAATGGTGTTAAGCCACAGATTAAAACCTGTGACTTAGCATCTTTTTTATTTGCGATTCTGTGAGAAAATAAGAGGTGAGGGGAAGTTCTGTCTTCTGTGCAAATTCTCGGATAAATGTTGAGTTCCTTGTCAGATTTATGTACTTCCTTTCAGAGACCCGGGCTGCACGGAACTGTTTAAAAAAGTTCAGGATGTCTTCAGAGCAATACTGATCTCCTAAGACTTTAAACTGCAGCAGGCGGGTCAAAAGCACAGCAAGATAGCAGATCAGGAAATGGCCTGTGATGGTATCTTCCTTCTGGAGATACACGGGTCTTGCGTCCAACTGTGACTTCATGATCCGGAAGGATTCTTCGATCCGCCATAAGTTGTGATAGGTATGGTATACTTCTGAATCTGACATATGGATCTCTGATGTAACAAAAAGATTATAACCAGCCAGTGCCTGCGCTTTTTCAATCGCTTTTTCATTCATAAGCACCTTTACTTTATCTTTTGATTTCTTCCCTTCTTTATCAACGGCCTGAAAGGTCACAAATTTTGCACTGTCCCCGTATTCGGATCTTTTCGCCTGGCTTGCCCGGAGGATTTTTGCTTTTTCTATCTGTCTGCTGATTTCATTCTTTTGTTTTTTGGCGAGCTGAGGATTATAGACAGCTACTCGTTTTTCCTGTAACCGTACAATCTTTTCCCGCCCCTGTTCGTCCGTATATTTATATGGGAAATCATCGACACACTCTTTGATACGATAAAGAAGATCCCCCTTTTCGTTTTTGACATCCCGGTAATCATTTTCCAATAAGACCCAGACCTGTTCTGTTTCCGGAAGCTGTTTCACAGACTTGGAGAAAAGATATCCGTCTCCTGATTTTACTGCATGGAGGATATTTTCCGAACAGTTCAATCCTTTGTCTGCCACCTGGATGGTTTTCCCGGAAATGTTGTTCCGGCTTTTCAGGTCATCGATCACCTTACGGATCACAGGCTTTTCACTTTCGCTGCCGGGATAGAGTTTCATTCCGATTGGGATCTGATGGGCATCAAGCAGGAGCCCCATCCCGACAATCGGATCTTTTCTATTCTCTTTGGAAGGCCCCTTCCGGCGGAAATCATCCTCTCTGTCGATCTCAAAGTAAAAGTTTGTACAGTCGAAATACGTATGAGAAGTATCGAAAGGATATTTCCTGTTGATCTGATGGTTATAGATCTCGATGATCTTTTCATATTCGGAGCCGAGATACTCTAATCCTGCATACAGCTGGTTCAGGGAAAATCTGACAGGCTCATACAACTTCGGAAGTACTTCGTCAAAAGTTTTCGCTTTTGAACAGGGGCAGACCGCTCTGGAATAGATCAGGGAAGACAGGAGCTTCCTGTATAATACAAATATAGGGAATTCCACGAAAGGTGGTTGAGAAAAAAAGATACCTCAGAGTAAAATAAGATTTGCTGACTTTGCTGGTTAGTACAAATCCTATAGAACAGAGAGGTATCTGAAATGAAGTATATGCAGATTGCCAGCCTAAACGGCCACCTGTGCCATATTTGGCGGCCAGCCTGTGACTTAAATGGCGGTCAGCCAAGGACACATTAAGCGGCCAAAATTTCCAGTTATAATATAAGCATCTCCTGTTCAAGGGGAAATATCATAACTGGAGGTTCAATTATGGACTACAAAAGAGTATTGAGACTTCACTTTGTGAACCATCTCAGCGGTCGCGAGATCGCCGAAAGCTGCGGTGACTGCAGCAAAACAACCGTCAACGAGTTCCTGAAGCGTTTCAGAGAGAATCCGGAACTCTCATACCCTTTACCGGCAGATGTCACGAATGAATACATTGAGAGTATTCTCTATAAAAAGCCTGGTGTATCAGCGAACCAGCTTCTCTATCGGGATTTTAACAAGGAAGCTGTTTACAAGGCTCTAGCCCGCAAAGGGGAGACCCTGAAGCATCTGTGGCAGAAATACAATGCCGTAGGTGTCGTAGATGGAAAGAAGCCAATGAGCTATCGCCAGTACTGCAGGCGTTACAGCGAATGGGCTGATTCCAAACAGCTGACCTTCCACATCCAGCGTTATCCCGGTGTCAATCTAGAGCTGGACTATGCGGGGAAGCAGCTCTATCTGCATAACCGCCGGAACCCGGATGAGACCACAAAGGTCACGATCTTTATCGCTGCCCTCACCTACAGTGATTATTTTTACGCTGAGGGAATGACCGAATGCGATATCCGGAACTGGATCCGGGTCAACAATAATGCTCTGTCCTATTTTGGCGGCGTGACGCCGACGATCACCCCGGATAATTGCAAAGTAGCAGTTGCCCGGAACAAAGACTGGATCAGCCCTGTCTTGAATAAAGATTTCCAGGCATGGGCAGAACATAACAATACGGTTTTAACCCCTGCCAAAGTGAAATCCCCCCGCTGGAAACCAGTTGTGGAAGGCCACGTAAAGATCATTACCATGCACATCCTCATGGATATGGAAGACATGGTCTTTTATTCCCTGGATGATTTAAACTGTGTCCTGATGGAAAAGGTGGATGCCGAGAACCGGAAGCCTTTTGAGGGGCTCACCTATTCCCGGTATGATCTCTTTACAACAGAAGAGAAGGAGACTCTCCTGCCTCTTCCGCCCAGCCGTTTTGAATATCTTGAACGAAAGACTGTTAAAGTAGCACAAGATTTCTCCTTCACCTTCGACAAGGTTCATTATAGCATGCCCCGGAAATATCTGCGACAGGAACTTGAGATCCGGGCAGGGGAAAAAGAAATCTATGTCTATAACAAACACGGCGACTTCATCCGGACGCATAAGCGGAGCTACACACCGAAAGACTGGGTGATCATCCCCTCGGATATGCCTGCCGAATACAAAGACTATGGCTATTGGACGGTGCCTTATTTTCAGCAGAAAGCATCTGCTATCGGATCCAGCACCCGTGCTTTGATCGATGCAGTCATTCAGAAATACGCTTATCCGGTGCAGTCATTCCGAAGCTGCTTTGGTATTCTGCGGTATGCGGAGAAGTACTCGCCGGAAGCCCTGGAACGTTGCTGTAAAGACGCCGTTTTAGCTGGGAGATGCAACTATTCCTATATCTGTAACACAATCTCAACTTACCATAAAGAGCCGCTGCAAAGTACAATGCCACAGAGCAGTCCCAACGAAGATGCTGCAACAGCCGTATCCGGCGCCTACAAAGATGATGACAGCAAGTATTCCCTTAAGAACCTGCTGAAGCGTCAGGAAACGGAGGCAGGCAATGAAGAATAAGACTACTGATATCTATGAGATGTTGGACACACTATCCCTGCCGGTAGCCGCCCAGCGTTTCGCAGAACTGTCTAAAAGCCCTGAATTCGGCAGCTATACCGCTTTGCAGTTTATCCGTGAGGTTCTGGAAACTCAGTACATAGAAACACTCAACAACAGGTTTGAAACAAATCTGCGGCTCAGCAGCCTGATCAATAAAGGTGCTTTGGCCGAGAATCTGAAAACCGGCAACGGACGCATCTACAATGATGCCACCGTTGATCAGATCCTGAAATTTCATTTCGCTGAGAACCGGCAGAATGTCGGGATCTATGGAGTCACCGGTGCCGGCAAGTCTTATTTCCTGTCTGCCTGTTGTGTGGAAGCATGCAGACGTAATTACCGTTGTAAGTTCGTAGACTATAGTGACCTGCTGGACGAACTGATCGTCCTCAACCGCCAGGAAGACCTGAACAAGTATCGTAAGAGGATCAGATACTATGCACGGATCCAGCTGCTGTTCATTGATGATTTTGCCATAAGCAGGTATTCAGAAGAAGGGATCAAGATTCTGTATCATCTCATAAAACTTCGGGATGACCTTGGCACCTCCACACTCTTCAGCTGTCAGTATTCTCCAGATGAGTGGGGAAATCAGCTGAGTGACGAGAAGGAGTGTTACGGTAAGCTTGACGGAATCCGGCGAAGGCTGACGACAGGATTTACCGTACTGATTGAGAAGGCATAGCCTTCTGTGACAACAACGATCAATACTGATCAGCAGGGCGGAGCCCCTCTTGCCCTGCCGCTCTCTAAAGCCGACCGCTTAATATGGCCCTGACTGGCCGGGAAATGCGGCCCTGCTGGCCGCGGAAAGTGGCTGTTTGCAGTATAACACACAAAACGCAAAAATTGCATCCATTACTGAAAAAACTTTAATTGTTGGTATTGATGTTGGAAGTGAAACTCATTTTGTCCGTGCTTTCGACTGGAGGAATTATGAATTT
>NZ_NFIF01000043.1:0-3460 GCF_002161645.1 Blautia sp. An46
ATATGTGAAATGGAAAGTCAGGTAAAATGTAAAGCTACAGCGATTTTATAAGGTATAGATTTTTTTCTGACTACTGTAGCTTTACATTTTATCCCATCTTTACAACGACTGAAGCCACCCTAGCAGTGAAGTATCTTTTTGCCACATCGGCGTTTCAGATTTTGTGATGCTTGGACATGTGTTTTCAATCGCCTTGCGTTTCTGTTCACTATCACAGCGGGCATATATTTCAGTAGTTGAAATTTCCGAATGCCCAAGGAAATCTCTGATATATATCAGTGGTACGCCTGCTTGCAGCATATGCATACTTTTACTGTGGCGAAGACCATGCGGTGATACTATTTCAGGAATGAGATCAGGCTGTTTTTCTCGTGCAATCTTAACGTATTTTTTTAGGATATAGGCAATGCCAGCCCGCGTAAGTTTCTCTTTTTTCCGATTTGAAAAGAGAGGGACGTTATATTCACCTCTGTAGGACGGATGATATATGCTTATGTACTTTGACACCAGATCTGATGTCGTACTCATTAACGGGACGATACGGGTTTTGCTGCCTTTTCCGGTGAGTCTTAGAGTTGATGGCTTTTCCGCCCGGAAATCATTTACCGATAAATCTGCGATTTCCTGAACACGGGCGGCACTGTCATACATAAGGCTCAAGAGCGTGAGATCCCTAAGTCCTGTCCTGCTTGAAGTCTCAACGGCATTAAGAACTGACTTTATTCCTTCTACAGTCAGATATTCCAGCGTATGTCCAGGTTCTTTCTTTCTTGGAATAGAAAGAATCTGCTGACATTGATAAATATAGTCTGGCGTTTGTGTTTGTATATAGGAAAACAGTGATTTAATTGCAGCCAGCCGAATGTTTCTGGTTGAAACACTTGATCCCCTGGATTTTTCGAGCCATTCCAGATATTTTATAATTGTTTCTCTGGACAATAACGGGATATCAACATCTTCCGCTTTTATGTTTTGAGTATCATCCAGATATTTCAGCAGAAGGATATATGCATCGCGTTTGGAAGCGATTGTATTGTAACTTACCCCTTGAATCCCCGGAAGATATTCGGTAAGATACTTGCTCATATATCTGGCAAAACAGGTTGGATTCATTACTGCACCTTTGGAATTGCATAAGAGCAGGTTTCTTCTACTGCCTTTAAGATTTCCGGGTAAATCTCAGCAGTCATTTTCAGGTACTGGCTTGTAGCAATGAGAGATTCATGTCCCATATATACCGAAAGGGCTGGGAGCATGTTTGAAAGATCATCGCCATTTTTGGATGCCTTTTGCAGTACATGGCAGCAATGAGTGTGCCTGATATCGTGGATGCGTGGCCCATACCCCCGTCCGGCGTGTTTGATTCCAGCGGTAACCAATATTTCCCGAAAGCGGAGATATACATTATGATGGGAACACGGCTCACGCGTTATCCCGATAAAAAGGTAATCTTCCGGTTTGTAAAACGGATGCATGATACTGCAGTATTCCTTTAGAATCGAGAGCATACTTTCAGATACCGGAATAAGCCTGTCTTTATTGAACTTTGCACTAACGATCAGGATCGTTCCTTCGATCAGATCCATATGTTTCAGCTGTACATTAAGTGCTTCCATCACACGCAATCCCGTACAATACAGTAATCGGATGAGGACAGGCATCACAAGATGCATCGTGGACCGACGGTTTGGGTAGATTTTATTACTGGCTTCGAAGATTTGCTTCATCTCCTCGTGGGTAAAGATATGGGCAGAATATTTCGATTTCCTTTGTCGGATATATTCAAGGTTAACTGGAATATAAGCTTCATAGCCTGAAGATATCAGGAAAAGGGCGAACTGCCGGATACAGCTGATACGTTGCTGGTGACAGGATCTTGCTGACTCATAAGGCTTCTTCTCACACCATTTGTCCATGAGTTCTTTTGTAAACTTTGGAGAATCTATATTCAAAGAAAAGCATAGATCATCGAAAGTTTTAAGGTAGACAGCCTCTGTTTCATACTTATAACCAGCAGCCCTTTTATAAGCAATAAAATCCTGTATGAGCTCTGCAAAGATACTGTGATAGACCTGTATCATATACGGACACCTCCCATCCATACACCTGTGAGACCTGGTACTTCCAAGGCAATCTTTCTCAGGTGATGCATATCGACTTTCAGATACATTTTTGTAGTATCTGTGTCTGAATGAGAAAGCACCTCTGATATAACTGGTAGTGGAATTTCTTTTTCCAACATAGAGGTTGCCAGACTTGCGCGTAGTGCATGTGGACCATGGCAACGCCCTGGTCTTGCTGTTATGCCGGCATCCCGGAATGCGTTTGTTACAATCATGTGGAGTGACGCCGGATTGAGCTTTTTGAAAGGAGCCTGCATCCGTAGAAATATATGATGATCCTCTGAGCTTGGCCTGACATCTTTTATGTATCGGATAATTGCATTGCCAACATCGGCAGGAAGTGGCAGCACAGCTGGCTTTCCAGTTTTTACAGTTACGAATTCAATGGTATTTCTTTCCCAATGGATGTTTTTGAATTCGAGGGCACAGATATCAGATGCCCTTATACCAAGCCGGGCAGCCATAAGTACCATAGCATAATTCCGTATCCCAACTGCGCTGGATTGATTAAAAGAAACCAGCATCTTTTCGATTTCATCAGTTTGGTAAACAGACGGGACAACCTTCCTGCATCTGACTGAAAGGACCACTGGGGAGTAATCCTCAGGTATGTACCCATTCTGGTAAAGATAACGCAGCAATACCCGCATTGACGCAGAAGCACTTTTTAAGGTTGGCAGGTTTTTCTGCTCGGCAAGCCATTTCATAAATCCCTGTACTATTGCCGGAGATATATCAGAAATTTTTGATATCCTGGATTCCTGCAGGTACTTGGAAAAATGATTCAGTGTGTAGATGTCTCTATTTATGGTTGAAAGAGCTAAATCCTGAGATTTACGTTCGTTCAGGAATTCATAGAAGGGAAGTACATAAGCATCGTGGAAAGAACAAGGCCAATATGTTTTTTCACGATATACACTTTTTCCATCAGCACAATGGAGCAAAGCACAGACTGCTCGTTTCCTTCGTTTATCAATGGGGCGGAGCTTGGCGAAGTTTTGATCCGCATGAATATCATACTTATCTTTTAAAAAGGTAAAAGCGTTTTCTTTGCTGAAAACAAGATCATGTGCTATAAGATACTGTTCCAACGCTTTCCACGTATACGAAAGCTGAGTAATATAATCTTGTTTGATACCATCCCCTTTCATTGATTGCGAAACAGTTTGAATTAATTCGGTTACAGACATTTGTTCCTTCATGGTTTTCCTCCTCCTGTTTTTCCTTAATTTTAGAGGAGAAAATGTAAAGCGCATAGTTGTAAAATTGATAAAACTCGCAGAAATATGGAGCTTTGGTAAAAAGCTTTACATTTTACCTGACTTTTCATTTCACAT